>NZ_JBMRCP010000105.1:0-50380 GCF_057350545.1 Pseudolysinimonas sp.
GAGATCGTCGGCAGCACCGTGCTCCCGGTGAACGACTGTTCGACGATCTCGAGCGAGCCGAGCGTCACGTTGCCCGTGTTCTCGACGGCGAAGCGGAACTCCACGACGTCGCTCGTCGCGTCGACCGTCGTCGGGTCGACGGTCTTGTCGAGCGTGATCGCGGGGTTCTGCACCGCCGTGACGGTGACCTCGTTCGACTCGCTCGTGAGCGCCGCGCCCGTGGCCGGCTGGGCGCTCACGGTCGCGATGTCGGCGAGGAGGCCGTGATCGACGTCCTCCTGACGGGTCGTGTACGTCGCCGTGAAGACCGCGACCTGACCCGCGGCGAGGGATGTCGACGACGCCGCGGTGCACGGGCCGCTCGGGCTCTCGAGCCGGTCGCACGTGACGACGGGCGGGGTCGAGCCCGACGCGGCATCGGTGAGGCGATCGGAGACCGCGACGCCCGTGAGCGGCACCGCGGTGTTGTTCGTCACCGTGTACGTGAAGTCGATCGTTTCGCCGTCGGCGTCGTAGGTCGCCACCGACGCCGACTTCGCGATCTCCGGCATGGCGTGACCCGCGGTGATCCCGACGTTGACCGACTCGACGGGTGCCTGCAGCACGCCCCCCGCGCTCGCGGTGGTCGCAGCACTGTTGAGGGCGACGTTGCCGGCGGCCACGCTCGGCGTCGAGACCGTGAAGGTCACCGCGAACGTGGCGCCGACCGCGACGCTCCCGGTGTAGACGAAGCGCAGCGCGGTCACGGTCGAGAGCGTGGCAGGTGCCGCGGAGTCCCACGTCGCGTCGCAGCCGGAGTTGGCGGCGAGCACCTCCGGTCGGCACGGGTTCGATGCCGTCGAGTACGCCACGGAGACGCTCGGCGGGAGGGAGCCGACGCCCGTCAGCGCGACCGTGAAGTCGGACCCGCGGGGGTTCGTCGATGTCGCCGCCGTGTCGCCGACACGGGGGAGGATGTCGTAGATGACCGGGTCGGTGAGGGTCGACTCCCCCGAATTCACGAACGTCAGCCGGTACGTCGCCACGCCTCCCGCGGGGCTCACGCTGCCGTCGGTGCCCGGTGGGACGGGCCCGGCGTCGAGATTGCCCTGCACGGTCTTGTCGACGGTGAATCCCGGGTTGATCGCCGCGACGTTGAGCGGCCTCGAGTAGCCGCAGAAGTTCGTCGTGCCCACGCCGTTGGCCTGCAGGTCCGTGTTGTCGGCGGGCAGGAGCGGGGGCACGCTCGCGACCCCGTTGACGGCGCAGAACGCGGCCGGCGATCCGTAGCCGATCGTCATGTCGTTCTCGAACTTGCCCTGGCATCCGGCCGGAAGGTCGACGGAGAGACTCGACGTGGCGACGACGCTGTACAGGCCGGCGGCCGTCGCCGTGTTGGCCGGAATCGTCCATCGGTAGAGCGTTCGCCCGCTGCCGTTGTAGTCGGCGATCACCGTCGCCGTGCGCGCTCCCGCGTTGTAGGTGCGACCGTTGCCGACCCCGTTGAGGTTGAACGTCAGCGTCGAGCTGGCGACTGACGCGTCCTCGGGCGCGAGGTAGTCGAGGTAGATCGGTGCGGTCTGGGCGGTCGTGAGCTCGACGCGCGGGAACCGGCCGGCGACGTACGGGTCGCTGAAACGCACCGTCTCCCGGCACGCGCCCGCGTACCCGGACCAGAGGAACGACGTGAGGATCGTGCCGCTCGCCCCGACCGGGTCGGCCACGAGGATGCTCGCAACCGACGTCTGCGCGGTGCGCAGCGGGTCACCCGACGACACGAGATGCGGAGTCGAGTACCCGGTGTTGCGCATGATGTACCCAGGCTGGGCCGTCGCGGCGGCATGGCCGGTGATGCGGAACAGGATGGCGGCCGTGTTCGACCCCTCCGCCGCGAACGGGGGGATATCGATCTGGGCCACGGTGGCGCCGACAGGCACCGTCCAGGCACCCGCGACGAGGGGCACGGACGTGCTCGTGCCATCCGTGAGTCGAAGCGTGATCGCATCGGATGCCGCAGGAGTGAACCCGGAGGCGACGATGCGCCGCGCGATGAAGGCGGGGTTGGCGCAGAGGACGTCGACGGCGTTGCTCACGTAGGTCGTGCCCGAGGGGTTGTCGAGGCACGGCAGCGGATCTTGGATGAGGTAGCTCACGCCGGCGTTCGTCGCGGCCGGCGAGGTGTTCGCTCCGATCTGGTAGTACACCGAACCGTTCGAGCCGTCCCAGTCGCCCGGGTAGGTGTAGACGTTCGGCTGGGAGGCGTCGGCGGCCGTGTGCTGGCCCGAGTTCCCCTGCGCGAGCGTCTGGGGTGTCTTGCTCACGATCGTCTGCAGGTTGACGACCGTCGGGCACGGGGTTGTCGTCGCCGTCTGCGTCTCCGGAGTCGCGCGGTCGATGTAGGTGAACGTCGCGGTCGCCGTGCTGCAGGCCTGCGTGCCGGGAGGCGCGGTGACGGTGCCGCGGATGACGATGCCGAACGAGTTGTTGACGTTGAGGGGCGGGTTGCCGCACGTCGCGCCCGTGGGGTCGTCGTAGACGAAGAGTCCGCCCGTGGAGCCGACCGGCGGCGGCGTCATCGTGCCCGGGTAGCTCGTGCCGACGACGAAGCTGGAGTAGACGAAGTTCGCGGGGAGCTGCGCCTCGAGACGGAGCGCACTGATGCCGATGTCGCCGTCGTACTGACGGTTGAGCCCGCAGTGGTAGGTGACGTTGTAGCTGTACTCGCCGCCCGAGATGATCTGGGCCGACGCGCTGTAGAACAGCTGGTTGTTGTGGCCCGCGGTGAGCGTGAGCACGGCGGGGGTGCCCGTGGTCGAGGGGAAGTTCGATCCGCTGACGGTCGGTGTGAGGGTCGCTTGGGCGCCGTCGAGGGTCGTGTATTCCGGGGCCCGCACCGTGAACGTGCAGACCTGGGTGACGTTGCCGAGGTTGCCGTAGGTGAAGACGACATCTGTCGCCGTGACGGCGCGCGAGACGAAGCCGCACGACGATCCGCTGACCCAGGTGCTCAGGTCGGTGCGGGTGCCGTTGCCTGCGACGGCGTTGCGGGGGAACGACACCTGCGTGGTGTCGCACGTGCCCGGGCCGTTGCAAGTAATCGAGAGCTGGAACGTCGTGGCGACGTTGCTCTCCGCGGTCGGGGATGCCGGGGTGAGGGTCACGACGGCGGTCGCGGCTTGGGCGGGGGCGGCGACGACCACGACCGGGACGATGGCGATCGCGAACGCCGCGAGCGCGCCGAGGAGCTTCCTCCCCCTCGATCGCGCAGAGCGCTGGGACCGTGCTTCGGGCGCGCGGTGGTTCATGCCGAGCTCTCCTCCCCCGTCGAGACGACATCGATCAGTCGACGCTGGCAGCGGAGGCGCCGTCGGAACGGACTATCCCTCGGATTTCACCCTGGATTTCATCGTGAGCAGCCCCTGGCGATGCGCGACGCGGAGCGCCTCCTCCCGCGACGAGACCCCGAGCTTGCGATAGAGCGTGCGGACCTGCGACTTGACCGTGTTCGCCGACACGTTCAGGGTCGCCGCGATCTCGCCGAAGCTCGCCGTCTCACCCAGGCGGAACAGCACCTCTGTCTCGCGGCGGGTGAGGGATGCGCGGGCGGGGACGAGGCGGAAGGGTGCCGGGATCGCCCGCAGCCGGTCGACGACGTCCGGGGTCGCGCCGACCCGTGCCGCGAGGTCCCAGAGAGCGAGACGCTGCTCCGCCGGCACGAGGAGGACGGGGCTGACCACGCCGTTCACGGCGCGCGCGGCGAGGAATCGCCGCATCGCGGCGTCGGCGAGGTCGTCGTCACCCGCCTGGACCGCGGCGCTCGCCAGGACCAGATCGGCGGCCGCCTGCAGCCGCGGCCCGACGTCCGGCATCGCCGCGGTGAGCCGCTCGATCGCGAGGTCGGGGCGCTGCTCGAGCAGCAGCACCGTGGCGTGCAGCACGATCGCGGTCAGGTCCGACCTCTCGAGTTCGCGGAGCGCGGTGTGCGCCTGCCCGAGCTGACCGCCCGCGGCGTTGAGCAGCACCCGCGCGATCGCGACGAGCCGGCCGTCCTGCGGGGAGAGGCGAGCCCGCAGCCGATCGAATCCCTCGCGCGCGTCGAGCAGCCGCAGGCCGACCTCCGGCTGCTCCCGCCAGAGCCCGAGGAGGGCCCGCAGCACCACGATGAGCATCCCGTGCTCGAGGTTGGGCATGTCGCGCAGCACGTCGAGCCCGCGCTCCGCCTCGTCGGGTGCGCCTGCTTCGAGAGCGAGCACGGCACGCGCGAGGTGAGCGAGCGCCCCGAGGTAGCCGTCGCGCTGCTCGGCGGGGTAGCCGCTCGCGTCGATCACGGCGAGCGTCTCGGCAGCGGCGGTGACGTCGCCGCGCGCGGCATCGATCACGGCGACGAGGGATGCCGCCCCGAGCGAGTGCAGAGCCCCGAGCTCGAGGGCGTGCGCCGAGGTCCCCGCTCGCTCCGCTGCACGGCGCGCTTCGGCCAGGTGTCCCGCCCGGAACAGGCTCAGCGCTCCCTGGAGGCGGTAGGAGCCCTCCTGCTCGGCGATCTCCTCGAGCTCCCCGGGCGGGGCGTCATCGAGCAGTGCCGCCATCCGCCGGGCCGACACGACCGCGTCGTCGGCACGACCCGTGATGCGCAGCACGCTCGTCTCTACGAGCGCGAGCCCGACCCGCTCCGCGACGCGCTGCCGACCGCGGAGGGCCCGGCTCGCACCGAGCGCGAGGGTGAGCAGCTCGAGCGCCTTGAGCCGCTCACCGCGGGCGTTCGCCGCGAGCCCGAGCACGACGGCGAGGAATGGCAACCTCGCGACGTGACGGAACGGGACCCGCTGGATGATCGCCGCCGCACCGCGCGCACGCAACAGGGGGAATCCGCCGTGGAGGCAGACGTCGGAGGCCCGGGTGTAATCCTCGGCGTCGACGGCGTGACGCAAGGCGGGGAGGTACTGCCGACGCGACTCCGCCTCGGCGCTCGCGAGGAGGCTCGCCCGTCGGTACTCCTCGGGATGCGCACGGCGCAGCTCGCTGCGCAGCGCGTCGCGTACGAGGGGGTGGTACCGGTAGCGCGGGAGGCCGGCCGCATCCCGTCGCATCACGAGCCCCTCGGTCTCGAGACGCGCGAGCAGCGGAGCGACTCGCTCGACCGGATGACCGCTGAGTCGGGCGGCGGCGTCGACATCGAGGTCGTCGGGCACCGCCGTGACCGATGCGAACCGGGGAGCCTCGGCCCCGAGGGTCGTCAGTAGATGGCCGAGGTGGTCCCGCAGGGTCGCTTCGGGTGAAGCCCGTACCCCGCCTCCGCCTCCGCCTCCGCCGGCGACGATCGCGCGCAGCAGGAGCGGGTTGCCCCCGGACGCCGCGAGAAGCTCCGCCGCCGCGCCCTCGACGCCCGCGAGCTGCGCGACCTCGTCGAGGCTCAGCACGAGCTCCTCGGGCTCGACGACGGCGATGTCGAGGGTCAGGGCGTGACGTGGCGCCTCGAGCTCGTCGCGGGTGCGAGTGCCGACGAGCGCGGTCACGCCCGGGCAGGCGTGGAGCAGCGCGAGCAGGTCGTCATGCACGAGCGGTTCGCTCAGCTCGTGGGCGTCGTCGATGACGAGCACGAACGCGTCGAGCCGGCGGAAGGCCGCGACGAGGTCGCGGCGCAGCACCTCGCGATCGGGGCTGTCGTCGAGCACCACCCGGAGGCCGGGCTCGACCAGGGATGTCGCGTCGAGCACGGCGTTCCAGAACGAGACGCGACCGCCGATATCGGGCTCGACCGTCACCCACGCGCCCGGAAGTTCCTGCGCGGAGGCCCACTGCGCGAGCAGCACGGTCTTGCCGCTGCCGCCGGGAGCGCGCACGACCGTGAGCGGCGCCTGCCCGAGCCGCGCGAGCAGCGCGGAGCGCGACAGCATCCCGTCCGGAAGCCTCGGCACCCCCACGATGCCCCGCATTGTCGTCCCCACCGCTCGTCACACTACAAGCGCAGCGCGTCGACCGTGAGACGGGCGCCTCTCCTGCCACGCTGAGGCGGGTGACCCTCGTCTCCGCCCCACCGGCGGCGCGCCGCCTCCGCGTGCTCGCCGGCCAGGTGACCGTCAAGTTCGCCCTGTTCATGACCTTCACCGCGGTGAACTCCGTGCTGCTACCGGCGGTCGTCGCCGACCTCGACCCGGTCGGCAAAGTCACGTCGCTCGCCACAATCCTCGCGATCGGCGCCGTCGTGAACGCCGTGTCGCAGCCGCTCGTCGGCATCCTCAGCGACCGTTCGGCGACGCGCCTCGGGCGCCGACTGCCGTGGATGCTCGCGGGCGCGATCGTTGGCGGCCTCGCGGTCGGCGGGCTCGGCGACGCCTCCACCCTCGTGCTCCTCGCGGTGCTGTGGCCGCTCGCCCAGCTCGGCATCAACGGCATCGAAGCCCCGATGGATGCCTACCTCGTCGACGAGTTCCCCGCGGAGCGGCGCGGCAACGCGGCCGGGATCGTCGGCCTGGCGCTCGTGCTCGGCACCGCCGCAGGTGCCGTCCTCGCGGGCGCCCTCGTGACCCGCCCGGGCACCACGTCGTGGATCCTCGCCGGCGTGATCGCCGTCTCGGTGGTCGTGTTCGCCGTGCTCGTGCGCGACGCGCCGTCGGTGCGGGACCCGCGCCCACGTCGCACGCTCGGCGACCTCGCGCGGGCTGTCGTCGCGACGGCGGCTGCGTACCCCGATTTCACGAAGATCCTGATCTGGCGCGCCGGCTACTCGATCGCCTACGGCGCGGTGTTCGCCTACCTGCTCTACATCCTCACCGACCACATCGGCGTGCCGACCGTCGAGGCGGGGCGCACCATCGCCCTCGCGACGATCCTGGGGAGCGTCGCCTCGGCCCTCACGGTGGTCGTGAGCGGCTGGCTGAGCGACCGGCTCGGGCGACGCCGCGTGTTCATCCTGGTCGGCAACGCCGTGCTCGTCGTCGGCAATGGGCTGCTGCTCGTCTCACCCACCGTTCCCGTCGCCCTCGTGACCGCCGTGCTGTTCGGGGTCGGCCTCGGCCTCTCCATCTCGTGCGGACGCGCACTCGCGAGCCAGGTGCTGCCCGACCAGGCGCGTGGCGCGGCGACCGGCCTCGGCATCCTCAACACCGCCGCTGCGATCGGCCAGGCTGCCGCGCCCGTGGCCGCGGGCCTCGCGATCGGGATCGGCGGCTACCCGGCCGCGTTCCTCACGAGCATCGTCGGGGCGGTCGGATGCTCGATCGCCGTCGCGCTCATCCGCACGGTGCGCTGAGCTCCGCCCCCGCCCTATCCGGCCTGCCCGGCATCCGCAAGGCCTGACCTCTCGGGTCGAGTAGCGCGTAAACCTGCTTCTGGGGCTTCTCATCCGGGTGCCCTGCTCCACCGGCGAGAGGTTGACCGACGCATGATGCAGATCGAGTACGCGGGCGGGTCGATCTTCACGAGCGAGGAGGTCGCGGATGCCGTGCTGCGGTACGCCGCCGCCCTCGCCGTCGCGGGTGGGGCGGTCGCCGTCGACGTTCCCGGCATCACGGTCGACGGGCTGCCCGGCACGTTCAAGGTGCTGTTGGGGCCGTCGAGTCAGATCCTCGCCGAACCCACCGAGCGGGCCGGCGACATCGACAGCCGTGCGTTCATCGACGAGGTCGACGACGAGATCGCGAAACTCGAGCGTCCGAACCGCGCCTTGCCGTTCCAGGGTGAGCCGCCCGTGAGCGGCGGCGGCTTCTACCTCGAGTGAGGGCTCGCTGATCGAGGACGCGAGCCCTCCACTCGCGCACGAGGTGTGTCAGCGCCCGAGGCCGGCGCGATCCACGCGACGGTGGTATCGCATCCCGGCCAGCCCGCCCAGGAGGGCGCCGATGAGGCTGACCACGACGACGACGATCACGGTCACGAGCCCCAGCGTGGTGAGAGCGCCCTCGTTGAGCGGGATGCGCGGGAAGCTGTCGAGATTCGCGAGGATGTCGAACCGGCTGCCGGCGAGCGCCGTGATGATCGCGACGATGATCGCGATGACGACCGCCCACAGCCACACGGCGAGTCCCTGCTTGGCGCCGCTGAAGCGCGCCATGCGACCGGCGACGTAGCCACCCGCGAAGTACGCGACGAAGAGCACGATCCCCAACGCGACCACGCCGATGATGCCGACGGTGCCCGGGTTCTCGGCGACGGCATCCGCGGCTTCTTCGGCGTTCGCGTCGGTGCCCAGCCCCACGGCGGCCCCGGCCGCGCTCACGAGTGCGGTGAGCAGAACGGCGGTTCCGGTGGCGGTGAGCCATCCGAAGAACGCGGAGCCGAACTTGAAACCGCCGAACTCCTCCTTCTCCCGACCGACGACGTCTTCGCGGAGCGTGCGCTCGCGGTCGTGGTCGACGGGGTCGACGGGCTCGCGATGGGCGGGAGCGTCGTCGACGGAGGCGACGGGCTCGCGGTGGGCAGGCGCCTCCTCGACGGGGTTCGGGTCGACGGGCTCGCGGTATGCAGGATCCGCGACGCGCGGGTCGTCGGAACGGGCGGGGCGGCGGGTCTCTGCGTCGGTCATACCCCCAGTAGAGAGCGCCGACGCGCCAGGAGCCACAGGGTTGCGCCAGGAAGAGCGATGTGATTCACCTCGAGCCCGGTCCCTCCGGGTGGGCCTCGTCATACGCTCGCGCCACCTTCTGCGGCACCACCATGCGCCACGCGTCGACCACGAGTTCCCGAGCCTCCGCGGCCTCGAGCGCCGCGAGGGTGGCGTGCACCCAGTTGAACCGCAGGTCGGACTCGTCCGGCAGCTGGAACTTCACCGGATCGCCGCCGACGAGCGCGCCGCGTTCCTCTTTCGGATAGGCGAACCCCATCACGGTCTCGTCGAGCGAGAACGCGACATAGACCATCTGGCCGACGCGGAACTTGAGTCGGCCGCGCACGACCACCGGGTACGAGCGTTCCAGCTCGGTGCCGAGCATCCGGATGTCGGCGAGCTCAGCCATCTCGCGCCCCGTCGGTCGGCAGGTCTCGGAATCCGTTCTGCTCTCGTGCGCGGGCCACGCCGCAACCCTACGCATCGCACCGTCCGCGGGCGTCGACACGGCCTGTCACGACCTCCGGCGGCGCTCCAGGGGAGGTGGCCCCCGGGTGCGATGATCGACCATGCCCGCCCCCCGATCCCGGCGAGGTGCGCTCGCGCTCGCGCTCGCCTCCGCGATCATCGCCGCGCCGCTCGCCGTCGCCGCACCCGCCTCCGCCGCGCCGGTGTCGACCGTCATCGACGGCGTCACCTACACGGCGGATGACGCGGCGCCGCTCGCGGGCGCGACCGCGACCTCGTACACCCCGGGTCCGACGGCTCTCGTCATCCCGTCCGCGGTCACGATCGGCGCCACGTCCTACGCCGTGACGGCGATCGGGCCCAACGCCTTCCAGGGCTCGGCGCTCACGTCGGTCGTGCTGCCCGACTCTCTCGTCACGATCGGGCAGTACGCCTTCACCAACTCGAATCAGGTGACGTCGATCGTCATCCCCGACTCGGTCACCTCCATCGGGCAGTGGGCGTTCGACTCGATGGACCTCCGCTCGCTCACGATCGGCAGCGGGCTCACCTCGATCGGCGTGCAGGTGTTCTCGAACAACAACCGTCTCGAGTCGGTCGTCATCCCGCCGGGCATCACGTCGATCGGGTTCGCCGCCTTCGCTGCCGATGACCTCCGCACCCTCGTGATCGGCTCGGGCGTCACGACGATCGGCACCTCTGCGTTCGCGTACAACGACCGGCTCACGTCGGTCGTCATCCCGGCGTCGGTGACGTCGATGGGCAACTCGGTCTTCCAGAACAACTCGACGGGTTCGCTTCTGGCCACCTTCGAGGGGGCCGAACCCGCGGTGTTCGGCACGGACGTCTTCGCGGTCTCGAACCCGCAGTTGCGCTACCGCTGGCGGTTCGGCGACCCGCAGACGCTGGGCGGCTTCACGTCGCCGACGTGGAACGGCTACCCCGCGGCCGCGATCGCGACCATCACCTTCGACACCGCCGGGCACGGCACAGCGCCGGCCGATCAGGATGTCGTGGTCGGGTCGGCCGCGACGGAACCGACCGTGCCGACGGCGTCGGGTCTCACCTTCACCGGGTGGTCGGTGGCGGGCGGCGGCGCCTTCGACTTCGCGACCCTCATCACGGGCGACCTCGACCTCGTCGCGGGGTGGACCACCGCGCCGGCCGGCGGGGGTGCCCGGTCGGGCCTCCCGCCCACCGGGCGCTCGACCGACAGCGTGCTGCCGCTCGGGCTGGCGCTGCTCCTCCTCGGCGGGGCGCTCGTGCTCGCGTCCCGACGACTCTCCCCGCGCGCGACCTGAGCCGGCCGGGGAAGGGTCAGCCCCCGGAGCGGCCTTCGGCGATGAACGCGAGCCGCCGCAGGGTCTCGGCATTGCGCACGGAGAGCGGCACGTCGAGCAGCGGCTGCGGGATCCACGACCCCGGGCCTTTCACCGCGCGCTCGGTCATCCGCACGACGCACCCGTCGCCGCGCGGCTTCACCTCGAGGACGACCTCGGCCTCGCCGACCGGCCACCCCGCGGGCCGCATGACCATGCGTCGCGGCGGGTCCCACTCCCGCGACGTCGTCCGATCGTCGATCACGGCGGGCCACACGCCGAACGAATGGTGCAGGTGCGTGCCGACCGTCGGCCACCCCTCGTCGACGGCGCGCATGCGGGAGGCGCCGACGACCCAGGTGGGAAAGACCCACCCGTCGGCGAGCACCGCGAAGACATCCTCGGGGCTGCACTTCATCACGCGCACGTTGACGGCCATGGTCTACCTCTCGGGGGTGAGCGACGGTGGGGTGAGGATGCCGAACTCGTGGCGCAGGGCGCTGCGGGCTGCGTAGTAGCCCGAGAGTCCGTGCACTCCCGGACCGGGCACCGTCGACGACGAGCAGAGGTAGACGCCGTCGGCGGGGGTGCGCCACGGGTCGGTCGAGAGCACGGGTCGGGCGAGCAGCTGCCAGAACCCCGACGCCCCGGCCGCGATGTCGCCGCCGATGTAGTTCGGGTTCTCGGCCTCCATGTCGACGGCGGTCTTCGCGCTGGAGGCGAGGATGACATCCCGGAATCCCGGAGCGAAGCGCTCGATCTGCCGCACGACCGTCTCGGTGGGGTCGAGCGTCGACCCGCTCGGCACGTGCGTGTAGGCCCACAGCACGTGTTCGCCTTCGGGCGCGCGGCTCGGGTCGACGACGGAGGGCTGGGCGACGAGCACGTAGGGGCTGTCGGGATGCCGTCCTGCGGCGACCTCCGCTTCGCCGCGGGCGATCTCGGCCCGGGTGCCGCCGACGTGCACGGTGCCGGCACGCGCGAGTTCGCCGTTCGTCCACGGGACCGGTGCGGAGAGGGCGAAGTCGACCTTCGCCGCGCCCCCGCCGTAGCGGAAACTCCGAAGACGTCGTCGGTAGCTGTCGGGCAGCCGGTTCCCGGCGAGCACCGTCAGGGCGCGCGGCGTCACGTCGGCGAGGATGGCCCGCGCCGTCGGCAGCTCGTCGAGCGACTCGACCTCGGCGTCGGTGACGATCTCGCCGCCGTGGGCGCGCAGGTCGTCGGCGAGGACATCCACGATGCGCTGGCTCCCGCCGATCGGCACCGGCCAGCCCCGCGCGTGCGCGTAGGTCGTGAGCGACAGGGCCGTTCCCGCGGTCGAGAGGCTCGGCATCGGCTGCATCGTGTGCGCCCCGACCCCGGCGAGCAGGGCCGGCGCCTCGTCGTCGAGGAAGCGCACGGTCGCGGCGGCGCTGCCCTGCTCGAGCGCGCGCAGCCCGAAGCGCGCGGCGGTGACCGGATGCCGCGGCACCTGCAGCAGCGACGACAAGACGAACTGCGCGACCCGGTCGGCGCGGTCGACGAGAGGCCTCATGAGCCGGCGGTAGGCCACGCCGTCACGTCCGAGCCCGTCGACCGTGCGGTCGAGGTCGCGCCACGCGAGCCCGGCGCGTCCGCCGTCGAGCGGATGCCCGAACGAGAGCTCGGGAACCGCGAACTCGAGTCGCTTCTCGAGACCGAAGCGGCGGAAGAACCCGCTCGCGAGCGCCAGCGGGTGCACCGCCGAGCAGACGTCGTGGTGGAACCCGGGAAGCGTGAGCTCGGCGGTGCGCGACCCGCCGCCGATCGTCGACGCCCGCTCGTACACCCGCACCGCGAGGCCCGCGCGGGCGAGGGTCACCGCGGCGGCGAGACCGTTCGGCCCCGATCCGACGACGATCGCATCGAGCTCGGCCATGCGCTCAGGCCCGACCCTTCGTGATGAGGTGCCAGTAGACCCACGGCAGGATGTGCCGGTCGAACACCCACGACAGCCGCCGCTCCCGGGCGAGGCCGATCCATCCCGGCACGGTCGGCTGCGGGCGATCGCGGTCGTCGAACTCGGCGAAGACGACGGTGTGCCGCGACACGGTGTACGGCACGACCGTGTACCCGTCGTAGCGCGATGTCGGCTTCCGCCCCGCGAGCGCGGCGACGAGGTTCTCGGCGAGCGCCTTCGTCTGCTTGCGCAGCGCCCCGCCCGACTTCGCGTTGCGGGTGGCGGCGGCATCCCCGAGCGCCCAGATGTCGGGATGCCGACGGTGGCGCAGCAGCTCGGGATCGACCTCGACGAAGCCGGAGTCGTCGGCGAGGCCCGACTCGGCGATCCACGCCGGGGCGATCTGCGGGGGCACGACGTTGAGCACGTGGTAGTCGAGCGTCTGCTCGCCGGCGGCGTTGCGCACCGTGAGGGTGCGGGCCGCGCCGTCGACGGCGACGAGCTCCGACGAGAAGTGCACCTCGATCCCGTACTCGACGACCTTGCGCTCGAGCTCGGCGTCGGCGGGGTCGACGGAGGCGAGGGTCGGGCCGGGCACGACGAGCACGACGCGGATGTTCTCGAGAACGCCCTTCGCCCGCCAGTAGTCGCACGCGAGGTACATCGGCTTCTGGGCCGCACCGCCGCAGCTCGCCGGCTCGGGCGGCTGCGTGAACACGACGGTGCCGCCGGTCACGTTCTTCAGCAGCCGGGAGGTCTTGCGGGCGAGAGCGAGCTCGTAGTGCGACGACACCTCGGGGGTCGTCAGCGCATCCTCGAGCCCGGCGACGGCGGCCCAGTCGCGGCGGATGCCCGGACACACGATCAGGTGCTCGTACTCGAGTTCGGCTCCGCTGCCCAGGGTGACCGCGTGGGCGACCGGGTCGACGCGGGTGGCGGTGTCGCGCATCCAGTCGACGCCCTTCGGCAGCACCTCCTGCTGCGGGCGTCGCGCCTGACTCGCCCGCGCCGTGCCGCCCGCGACGTGCGAGAACAGCGGCTGGTAGAGGTGGTGGCGGCGCGGTTCGACGATCACGATGTCGTCGACGCCGGCGCGGGCGAGGCGCCCGGCGACCGACATCCCGGCGTTGCCACCACCGAGCACGACGACGCGATGGGCGTTCTGCGCGGGAGTCATACCCTCACGCTAGGCACCACGCGACGCGGGTGCGCCGGGTTCCCAGACCCCGTCGCGCGTGCTACCGCCCGCCGTCAGCCGAGTGACGTCAGCAGATCGACCTTTTCGCCAGCTCGGTCGCTAGCCGAAGTCGAGGACGTACTTTCCGAGATGCGGCCCCGCAGCGAGGCTGCGATAGGCGTCGACGACCCGTTCGACCGGGTAGGTCGCTGCGAGCGGAACCACGAGCTCACCGGCGGCGATCAACTCCGCGAGCGGCCGGATCGCGTCCGTCGCGGTATCGGCGCGTCCCTTCGCCTGCGCCCCGATCCGGGCCGCACCGGCGCGGTCCGCGATGGTGTTGATACGAGCCGGGTCGACGTGAAGTCGCTGGGCGAGCTCCAGGTACTCGGTGCCGTGTCCGTCGAACACAGCGGTGATCCGGCCGGTGCCGCGCACCGCGTCCTCGAGCGTCGGCCCATACGCGAGGGGCTCCGCGCCGAGGACCGCGAGGGCGGCGTGGTTCGCCGGGCTCGCGACCGCGATCACGCGGGCGCCGACTCGCCGGGCGAGCTGGACGGCTACCACCCCGACGCCTCCCGCAGCTGCCGAGATCAAGACCGTATCCGACTCCGAGAGTCCGAGCGCAGCGATCCCCGCGAGGGCTGTGCGCCCGGCGATATCCAGGACGGCCGCGACGTCATCGCCGAGCCCGACCGGCGTCGGATTGAGCGAGCTCGGGTCGTCGACGATCACGAGGTCCGCCTGGGCGGAGAATCGACATCCGCCGTAGACGCGATCGCCCACCACCCACTCCGCACCCTCGCCGACCTGGTCGATCGTGCCGGCGAAGTCGTTGCCGTTGCCGAACGGCGGCGTCACGCCGAAGCGCCGTGCGGTCGCGCCGCCTTCGGCGATCTTCGCGTCCACCGGGTTGAGTCCGGCTGCAGCGACCCGCACGCGCACCTGACCGGGCCCGACCTCAGGCTCGGGGTGCTCCTGAACCTCGAGCACCTCCGGTCCACCGAACGCCGTGACGACGACCCGGCGCATCACATGTGCCTCCCGCCGGCGACTTCGAGCACGTTACCGGTCAGGTACGACGACTGATCTGAGGCGAGGAACAGCGCCACATCGGCGACGTCGTCGATCGTGCCGATACGACCGAGCGGAACGTCGCGCAGTCGCGCCGCGAGGGTGTCGGCATCCATGTCTGCGGTCATCGCGGTGTCGATGAGGCCGGGCTGGAGCACATTCACTCGGACCCCGAATCGCGCGCACTCCTTGGCGGCAGCCTTCGTCAGTCCGACGATGCCGGCCTTCGCGGCGCTGTAGTTGGTCTGGCCCGCGTTGCCGACCTTGCCCGAGATCGACGACATGTTGATGATCGACCCGCCTCGGCCACCGGCTCGCATCGCATCGGCCGCCGCGCGGGTGCCGAGCCACGTGCCGACGACGTGCACGTCGACCACAGCACGGAAATCGCTGAGTGACATGCGGTGCATGCTCGCATCGCGGGTGAAGCCGGCGTTGTTGACGTGGATGTCGAGCCGGCCGAAGGCACGAACGGCGGCATCGACGAAAGCCGCGACGGATTCCTCGTCGGTGACATCGCACGCGACACCGAGCCCGCGATGGCCCGCGTCGAGAAGCTCCGCGGCTGCGATGCTCGCCGCGGACGCGTTGATGTCGCCTATGACGACGGCCGCTCCGGACTCGGCCAAACGTTGCGCGATCCGGCGCCCGATCCCTGAGGCGCCGCCGGTGACCGTCGCGACGGTGCCCGCTAGTGTGCCGCCTGCGGTCACGCCGCGACCGGCCTCGTCAGCACGAGCACGGTGATGAATCCGTCCTGCACGACCTCGCCGGTCTGCTTCAGCAGCCTGAGGCGACGCCTGACGACTCCCGCGTCGCCTTTTGAGCTCAGTCGCACGGACTCGATCGACAGCTCGAGGTGGAGCGTATCGCCGATGAACATCGGAGCGAGGAACTTCCACTCGTCGATGCCCAGCATGGCGCCCATCGATCCCTTGAAGATCCCGAGGCTGTCGAGGAAGCCGGTCGCCATCGAGATGCCGAGCACACCCTGCGCGACACGTTGACCGAACATGCCGTGCCGTGTGGCCTCGACATCGAGATGTATCGGGTTGAAGTCGCCGCTCAGGCCTGCGAACGCGACGACGTCCGACTCGGTCACCGTGCGGCCGACGCTCGTCCATCGCATCCCGGGTTCGAGGTCCTCGAAGTAGAGCGTGGTCATGAAGTGTCCGATTCCTTTCGCAGGCGCCATCGTTGGGGCGCGGTGTCGACCGACTCGAGTCGGCCGTCGTGTTCGAGCTCGATCAGGTAGGCGAGCGCTTCGCCGCAGGCCGCGAGCCGCGAGTTACCATCGAGCTCACCCCACGACGCGCGACGCCTCACTCGGGGCGCGAGCTCGAACGCAGTCACCGCGTCCGATGCCTCCGCCACCAGGGCGAGCAACTCGTGCGACTTGCGGTCCCGCACCGCGGCGAGCTCCGCCAGTCGTGCGTCCAGGTGCTCGAAAGGGTGTTCGTGCCCGGGCATCACCCGCACGGGCTCGCAGGCGACGAGACGCTGCATGCCCGCCCAGTACTCGGCGAGAGGCCTCTCTGCGCCGAGTGGACGGTGCACCGCGTTGGATCGGCGCCGGGGAAACACGTGGTCGCCTACGAACATGGTGCGGGTCGTCGATTCGAAGAAGCTGACCGAGCCGGGCGTGTGTCCTGGAGTGTGCACCACGAGCAACTGCCAAGGCCCACTCGAGATGAGCTGCCCGTCCGCGAGATCGATGTCGACCGCGGGCAACTCGAAGCGCGCGCTGAAGCGCTCCTGTTGATCGACGGCGTAGTCGACGAGCTCGGCGTCGGCACCCACCCTCGCCAGCCAGCCGGTCAACCGTCGCCCGAAGGCAGGGTCGGCGAACCGGGCGCACATCGTCTCGACATCAGCCGGATGCAGTGCGACCACAGCCCCCGCGCGCTGGAGGTGCGCCGCGCATCCTGAATGATCGTCGTGGTAGTGGGTCAGCAGCACCGTGCGGATGTCGGAGAGGTCGGTGCCGGTCGCCTCGATGGCAGCGAAGAACTCCTCGCGCACGTCGTCTCTGCCCCACGGTGTGTCGATGAGCACCGCCCCGTTGGGCGACGTGAGCAGATACGAGTTGAGCCAGCCGAGGCGATGCCCAGGAAGCGCCGTCTGGAGGCGCCACATACCCGGGAGCACTTCCGTGACATGCTCGGCGATCTGCGTCGCCTCCGCGCCGGTCATCGGCGCGCTCCGCCCGCGTGCTCACGCAGCACCGCGATGAACGACTCGAGCACGGGGTTACCCGACTCCACGTACGACGCCCGGACGTCGGCTTCGGGGCCCCCCTCGATCGTGAGGTACTTCACGCCGACGAAGTGCAGCATCGTCGCCGACTCGGGAACGATGGCGATGCCGAGTCCGGAGGAGACGAGGCTGATGACCGCGTGCAGAGCCCTCGCCACCTGCACGATCCGCGGCGAGAATCCGGCCTCGCGGCAGACGTCGTCGACGACATCTCGGAGCGTGCGGCCCGTACGTTTCGGGAAGGCGACGAAGTCCTCGTCCATCAGTTGGTGAACCGCGACGGAGTCGAGCTTCGCGAGCGGATTCGCTGTGTGCACGGCGACGACGAGGCGTGAACGCGAGACGACGAACGACTCGATGTTGTCGCGCTGGTCGGCGCGAGAGATGCCGACGTCGATGCGGCCGACGCCGAGTGCCGCCATCTGATCGTCGCTGTTCATCTCGAGGAGCCGTAGCTCGACATCGGGCACCCGTCGGCGGTACTCCGGGATGACATAGGGGAATACCTCGAGCGAGGCCGACCCGACGAAACCGACCGTCAGCATCCCGATCCTGCCGTCGGCGATGAGGCGGGCGGCCTCGGCGGCCTGAGACGTAGCCTCGACAGCACGCCGCGCGTACCTGAGAAACGCCTCGCCGCCCGGCGTGAGTTTCACCGATCGTGTGGAGCGGTCGAAAAGGTCGAATCCCACCTCAGCCTCCAGTGCGCGGATTTGGCGCGTGAGCGGAGGCTGCGACATGAAGAGTTTCTCGGCCGCGCGAGTGAAGTGGAGTTGCTCGGCGAGCGTGACGAACGAGACGAGATCCCGGTACTCCATCGTTGCGCCTCCGTGTCTTCGGTGCTGATCAGACCGACGCTAGCCCGCGGAGTACGGCATCCGTGGCTCCGCCGGTGGTCGCAGTCCCGCCGAGGTCCGGGGTGCGCACTCCCGCAGCGATCGCGTCATCGACGGCACGCTCCACCTTCGTCGCGGCCTGCGGGTCTCCCAACCCGTAGCGGAGCAGCAGCGCGGCACTCAAGATCGTGGCGAACGGGTTGGCGATGCCGCGGCCGGCGATGTCCGGCGCCGAGCCGTGCACGGGCTCGAACAGCCCGGGGCCGGTCGATCCGAGGGATGCGGACGGCATCATGCCGAGGCCGCCCACGATGGCGGCGGTGGAGTCGCTCAGGATGTCGCCGAAGAGGTTCTCGGTGACGACGACGTCGAACGCCCGCGGCCGGAGCATCAGCTGCAGCGATGCGTTGTCGACGAGAAGATGCTCGATACTCGACTCGGGGAACTCGGCCGCGACCTCGCCTGCGACCTTCCGCCACAGCTGGGACGTCCGCAAGATGTTGGCCTTGTCGACCGAGGTCACGGAAGACCTCCGCTCGCGGGCGAGCTCGAAGGCGACTCGTACGACGCGCTCGATACTCGCAGCCGAGTATTCGAACGTGTCGTAGGCGGTGCCGTCCTCGCGCATCCCCTTCTCCCCGAAGTACGCGCCACCGACGAGCTCGCGCACGATGAGGATGTCGACCCCCTCGGCCAGGTCCGCGCGCACCGCGCTCCGATCCACGAGTGCTGGGATGGCCCGGATCGGGCGCAGGTTGGCGAACAGGTCGAGCCCCTGACGGAGCGCGAACAGCGCGGCCTCCGGCCGAAGGTCCCACTCGGTGTCGAGATCCTGTTCACCGCCCACGGCGCCGAGCAGCACTGCGTCGGCGGCGCGAGCGCGATCGATCAGGTCGTCGGGATACGGGCGACCGATTGCCGAGAGCGACGCCAGACCGACAGCGCACGTCGAGAACTCGATTCCCGGCCGAACCGCCTCGAGCACACGTCGTGCCGAGTCGACGACATCCGGGCCGATCCCGTCGCCGGGCAGCAGGAGCACCTGATCGGCCATCAGCCGCTGCTCTGCTTGCGCTGGAAGAAGCCGCTCGCCGCGTCGGACGCGTCCTTCGACTCCCGATATTGCGCAGTCAGCTCGGTCTCGATGCGGTAAGCCTCGTCGAGATCGAGCGTGCGTTCGCCGATGATCATCTGCTGCTTGGCGAGCCGGAGACCGACGGGGCTGTTGCGCGCGATCCGTGCCGCGACCTCGCGCGCTCGCTCGAGCGCGCCGCCGGCCGGCACGAGGTGCTGGGCGAGTCCGAGGCGGTAGGCCTCGGCGGCGTCGAACTCGTCGCCCGTGTAGATGAGCTCGCGGGCCTTCCCGATGCCGACGTGCCGCATGAGCATCTTTCCCCCGCCGAGCGCTCCGACCTTGATCTCGGGCATGGCGAAGCGCGCGGTCTCGGACACGACGCGGATGTCGGCGCGCATGGCCCATCCGAGGCCCGAGCCCATCGCGAGCTGTTCGATCGCGGCGATCGTCGGCAACGGGAAGGCGTTCATTCCCGCCATGTAGTCGCGCAGGTGCGCGGCGCGCTCGAGGCTGCTTTCCGGAGTCAACCCGACGAACTCCTTGATGTCCGATCCGGCGCCGAACGGGCGCCCCTCCTGCCACCCCGCGGCCTGCAGGATGACACACCGCACGTCGGTCTCCGCGAAAGCAGTGAACGCCTCGTGAAGCTCCCGGTGCGTCTGCAGGTTGTAGGCGTTGACGGGGGCGCGATCGACCGTGACGAGTCCGACGAGACCGTCAGCGACACCGAAGACGAACTCCCCCGTGAAGACGTCCGGCATGTCAGGCGACACCGATGACGCTGGCGGAACCTACGGTGACCTTCTGACCGGTCTCGTCCTCGCACCACACGTCGAGCTCGATTCCGACGCCGTCGGCACCGTGCTCGATCGAGCGGACGACGGCGCGAGCCGTGATCACCTGATCCTCGAAGATCGGCCGGATGAACTTGGTCTGCAGGCTTCCGCGCTCGAGGTATGCGCGGCCGAATGCCGAGATGAGGACGCTCGAGATCCAGTTGGTGGAGATCATCCCGTCCGAGATGATGCCCGTCAGCCCCTGCCCCCGCGCGAACTCGTCGTCGGTGTGCACGTTCGCCTCCGCGATCATCGCCGCGGGCTCCGGCTCGGACGTCCCGAGCAATGCATCGGCGTACCACCGCATGCGCTCGCGGGTCATCCGCCGAGTGATCGCGGGCAACTCGTCGTCGACGCCCCAGGTCGCGGCGGGCGTGTGTTCGGTCAGCGTCATGCGCGGCCGTCCTTCGGTGTGAAGCTCAGCACGGCGGTGTCCGTGTAGCTGGTGAACAGTCGCCCGTCGTCGGCGCTGCGGAGTTCGATCTCGATGCGCAGGTACTCGCGACCGCGCTTCTCGAAGCGCTCGGCGACGTGACCCGATGCGACCAGTCGCTCGCCGACGGGCACCACCTCGTGATGGCGCGCGTGATACTCGTAGTGGATCCGGGCGTGCGGGCCTCGGCCCCCGGGGCAATTGCGTTTCAGGAGTCGGATCTTGTCGATGTGCACGAGCGTCGGCACCGCGAGCTGCTCCTCCGCCGCGACATCTCCCGCGAGCTGCGGATCCAGCTCCTCCACGCTGTGCGCGTATTCACGCGCGATGAACGGCGACATCACGTACTCGACCGGCTCGAGCACATCGCCCGTCTCGAGGTCGCTCACGTATCTTCCTACGGCCATGACTGGTCTCCTTCGTTTCCGCGGATCAGGCGTAGGCCGGCATCGGACGGTCCGCCTCGGGCAGTCCCGCGCGCCAGTCGACGAAGGCTCGCATGCCGTCCTGCAGGCTCGTGTCGGGCACGTACCCGATCACGTCGCGCGTGCGGGTCATGTCCTGGAAGCGACCGTGCGCCTGCACGGTCGCTTGCTCCGGATGCCAGTCGATCTGCGCGGCGCTGCCGGCGGCTTCCATCAGCGCCCCGAAGAGCTCTCGGTTGCCCGTGAGGAAGCCCGTCCCTACGTTGAGCGAGACGTTCGCCTGAGCCGAGGTCAGGCCGCGCACGAGGCACTCGGCGGCGTCGGCGATGTAGACCAGGTCGCGCGAGTCGTCGGGGTCGAGCGGCACCCTGATCGTCGGCTGGTCCTGCTCGGCGAGCGCGGCATGCAGATAGCTGGCGACGTTGCCGTTGGGGCCGAGGCGAGGTCCGTACATGGTGCCCAGCCGGAAGGCGACGTACTCGAGTCCGCGCTCGTGCGCGTAGACCTCGGAGTAGAGCTCGGAGGCGATCTTGCTGGCGGCGTAGAAGGAGCGGCCGAGCAAGGGCGCCGACTCCTTGAGACCTCCCCCGTCGGGAGCCGCCCGGCCGTACGTCGCTCCGGACGACGCGAGCACGAAGCGCTCCATCCCCTCGTTCGCCGCGGCCTCGAGGAGGTGGTGCGTTCCGCCGACGTTGACCTCGAAGCCCCGCAGCGGATACTGCTTCACGACGCGCGTGAGCATCGCCGCGATGTGGACGATGCCACTGCAGCCCACCACGAGGTCAGCGAGTGCCGCCTGATCGAGGATGTCGACGTTCACGTCGCGCACCGCGTCGTGGGCGCGGTGCCCGAATCCGTTGCGCGGCTGGGCGATGTCGAGGGCGATCACCCCGGCGCCCAGATCCGCGAGCCGGTCGACGACGAACGAGCCGAGCATGCCCGCCGCTCCGGTGACGAGATAGGTCTTCCCTGCTACTGATCCACTCACGGTGGTTCCTTCCTAGGTGGCGTGCGGGTGTCGGTGGGTTCAGCCGATGGTCTCGGCGATGGTCTCGCGTTCGAGCGGGGCCGATCCGCCGAGCAGTTCGGTGAGCTCGTCGGCCGAGTACCCGGCATCGAGCAGCACGGATTCGGTGTGCTCGCCGAGCCGGGGCGGCGCCGCGACCTCACGCGCGGCCGAGCGGGAGAACCGGATGGGATTGCCGACCGCCGTCGTCGATCGGCCCTCGATCGTCTGCGCGGGCGACAGGATGCCCATTGCGGCGACGTGCTCGTCTTCGGCAGCGGCTCGGATGTCGTTGATCGGCCCCGAAGAGACGCCGTGCGCCGTCAGCGCGTCGAGGCACTCCCGGGTCGTGAAGCGGCGCGTGAGTGCGCTCACCGAGTCGACGAGCGCATCGCGATTGCGGTAGCGCTGCGGCAGGGAGTTGAAACGCTCGTCCTCCGCGAGTTCGGGCTGGCCGAGCGCGGCACAGCACCGACGCCACATCGCATCGCTGGTGGCCGCGATGACGACCCAGCCGTCGCCCGTCGGGAAGGCCTGGTTGGGCAGCCCGAGTCGGTTGGCGGTGCCGAGTGGCTTCGCGACGATGCCGTTGACCCAGTAGTCGGCGAAGACGAAGTTCATCATGCTCATCTGCGACCCCAGCAGTGTCGTCTCGACGAGCTGGCCGCGTCCCGAGACGCTGCGCTCGTGCAACGCGGACACGATGCCCAGCGCCGCGAACACGCCGGTCGAGAGGTCGGCGATGGCGGTGCCGGCTCGCACGGGCGCCCCACCCGGTTCACCCGTCACACTGAGCAGCCCGCTGTAGGCCTGGATGATCAGGTCGTTCGCCGCCTTGTCGCGCAACGGCCCGCGAGCTCCGAATCCGGAGATGCTGCAGTACACGAGCCTCTCGTTCGCCGCCGACAGCGTCGTGTAATCGAGCCCGAGGCGCCCCATGACCGCGGGACGGAAGTTCTCGATCACAACGTCCGCGGTCGACGCCAACCGCACGGCCGCGTCGCGTCCGCCGTCGGTCTTGAGGTCGAGGCCGACACTCCGCTTACCGCGGTTGAGGGCGACGAAGGACGAGCTCTCCGCGGTCTCGCCGTCGCCGACGCCATAGGCGCGCGCCACGTCGCCGTGCTTGGGGTGCTCGACCTTGATGACGTCGGCGCCCATCTCGGCGAGGAGCTGCCCCGCGAACGGCCCCGCGAACAGTCGGGAGAAGTCCACCACCCGGATGCCGTCCAGCGGAGGAGTGCCCCGCTGTGTCTTCGTCTCGTCGTTGCCGGTCACCGTGTGTGCACTCCTTGTCGCGTCCTGCTGGTCATGTGAACTTCCGGAACCGCTGTCGCGCGGCGAAGATGAGGGCGATGACGACCAGCCCCTTGAGGATGGTCACCACCCCGACGAAGGCGGCCATGGCACCATAGGTGCCGTACTCCCAGACGTCGACGATCACGAAGCCGATCACGGGCGTCTTCGTCGACGCGAGCAGAACCGCGGCCTCGAGGTCGCCCGAGATGAGCACGAAAGAGAGCGCCCATCCGCTCACGAGCCCCGGCCACATGAGCGGGAGGATCACGCGACGGAAGGTGCGGCCCTCGCCGGCGCCGCTCACGGACGACGCCTCGACGACATCCTGACCGACCTGGCTCAGCGCGCTCCCCGCAGCGATCGAGGCATGCGGGATGTACAGGACGAAGTAGCAGAGCACGAGGATGAGGATGGTGCCGCTCAGGTTGAACGGCGGGCCGCTGAATGCCACGACGAAGCCGAGCGCGATGACGATGTTCGAGAACGCGACCGGCAGTTTGGTGACGCCGTCGATGAATCGCCCGAGCACGCCGCCGCGCACCCCGGACTGTACCAATCGGCGCGAGACGAGCGTCATGAGCACCGCGATGGCCATCGTCGCCGCACCGACGGCCAGGCCGAGACCGAGGCTCGTGCGCAGCGCCGCTCCCGCGACGGGACTCTGCACGAGCACGCGGGTGATGTGTTCGAGCGTGAACCCGTCGGGGGTCAGATTCGGTGTCCAGAACTTCTGGAAAGCGACGAGGAACAGGGCGCTCAGGGGAAGGAGCGATGTGAAGAGCAGGTAGGCGATCATGAGCACGCGGGCCGGGACGCGCCAGCCGCCGAGCTCGATGCGCTGGGGGCGGCTGCGTCCGCTGATCGTGGCGAACCGGTTGGCGCCGAGCACACGCTGCTGCAGGATCCACGCGACCAAGATCGGCAGCGACATGATGATGCCGACGACGAGGGCCGACTCCAGCCGCGGCGGATACTCGAACGTCATCAGTCGCACGAGGCGCACCGAGAGGATGTCGATCCCCGCCCGGCCGCCGATGATGAGCGGGATCGAGTACAGGCCGAACCCCATGACCACGACGAGGAACGCCGAGCCCGCGATCGCGGGAGCCACCGAGGGCAGCGAGACCTTGACGAGCGTACGGAGGATGCTCGCGCCGCTGATGCGCGATGCCTCCTCGAGGGCGGGGTCGACATTGCGGAACGCCGCCGCGAGGAGCACGTAGGCGAAGGGGACGAGCGAGAGCGTGTATGTGAAGATCAGGCCCGGCCAGGTGAGGATATCCATCGTCAGGTCGAAGGGCAGCCAGCTCAGGACACCGTTCAGGAACCCGACCCGCGGACTCGCGAGGAAGACCCAGCCGACCGACATCGCGACCGCGGGCACGACGAGCGGCACGATCGGGATGAACGACCCGATCCAGCCCAGGCTCGCGTCGGTGCGCTCGTTGAGCCATGCGAAGATCGCGGCGACGACGATCGCCAGCGTGCCGCTCACGCCGACGACGAGCACGGTGTTGCCGACCGCGGGCCCGAACCACGGGGTCGAGACGACGTCGGCCACGAGGGCGAAAACGTCTGGGGCTTCGACGGTCGGGAACAGCGCCCGCACGAGCATCCGGCCGAGCGGATAGACGATGAGGCCGAGCACGAGCACGGCGGCGACGATCGCGATGAGCCGCACTCCGCGGTCGGCAAGCCACGCCCGCAGGCCGGGGCCCGTCGTCACCGGGGGAGGGGGAATGACCGGTGCCGTCATGACCGGCCCGGCGCTGCCGCGTCGGGGAGCACGACGACTCCGGCCGGATCGACGGCGACGATGACGCGGTCGCCCTCGACGAACGGGGCACGATCGTGCGACCACACCTGCAGGAGCCGGTCGGCCACCTCGACGTGGTACTGCCAGTGCGCGCCGAGGAACTTCGCGGTGTGGACGGTCCCGGGCCAGCGCTGCGGGCCGGCCGCGGCATCCGCTTCGAGCCGCGCGGCCTGGGGCCGGAACATCACCGTCACGCCGTCGCCGGCGGCGAACGCGCCTGCCTCGACGAGCAGCTCACCTACGGGCGTCGAGATGCGGGCGCGCGCGCCGTCGAGCGAGGCGACGGTGCCCCCGACGAAGTTCCCCGAGCCGATGAACTCGGCCACGTAGCGGGTCTTGGGGGCGCGATAGATCTCGTCCGGGGTGCCGAGCTGTTCGACGCGACCGTTGTGGAGCACGGCGATCCGATGCGCCAGATCCATCGCCTCGGTCTGGTCGTGCGTCACGTAGACGCCGGTGAAGCCGAGCCGCCGCTGCAGCTCGGTGAGCTCTAGCCGCAACTGCTCCCTCACCTTCGCGTCGACGTTCGAGAGAGGCTCGTCGAACAGCACGACATCGACGTCGCTCACGACGGCGCGGGCGAGCGCCACGCGCTGCTGCTGCCCGCCGCTTATCTGGCCCGGGTACTGCTTCTCGAGGTTGGCGAGTCCCACCATGTCGAGGGCATCCATGACCTTCGCGCGGATACCGGCTTTCGGCGAGCGGCGCGATCTGAGGGGATAGGCGATGTTCTCGAAGATGGTCATGTGCGGCCAGAGTGCGTAGGACTGGAAGATCATGCTGAGCGAGCGCTGGCTCGGCGGCGTGAAGATGCGCCGCTCGGAGGAGTAGACGTCACGGCCACCGATCATGATCTCCCCGCTGTCGGGGCGTTCGAGCCCCGCGATGCACCGCAGCAGGGTCGTCTTGCCACAACCGCTCGGACCGAGCAGCACCAGGAACTCGCCTTTGCGCACGTCGAGCGAGACATCGTCGACCGGCACGACGGTAGATCCGCCGGAGCGGCGCTGGAATCGCTTCGTGAGGTGGCGGATCGAGATCAGCGCGTCGTCGCTGGGCGGGGCGCCGGTGGTCTGCCGCGGGGCGGTCGTGGTCGAGGGGTCTGCGGTCATCGTCAGCTGCCTTCGGGGTCGAGAAGGGATCGGGGCCGCGCGGGCACGCGGCCCCGATCTGAGGAGGTGCTTACTGGAGGCCGAGCAGCGAGTAGATCTCGGCGCGATCCCCGTCGGAGATGCCCCACACCGCCGGCGTGAAGAACTCCGGGAGCGGCGGGCAGCCCGGTAGATCGCCGGCTACCGGGGAGTACACGCCCGCGCAGGTGACCTCCTGCGCGGCCCGGGTCAGGTACCAGTTGATGTAGAGAGCGGCGGCGTTCGGATGCGGCGCATCGGCCGAGATGCCTGCCGCGTGCACGAGACCCTGGGTGGGGTTGAGGTCGTCGACGAGCGCGACCGGTGCCCCCTGAGCGATGAGGTCCTTGCTGTGGGCGGCGTAGTTGCCGATCGCGAGCATGTACGCGCCAGCTGCCACCTCCTGGGCCGCCGTCGAACCGCTGTCCGTCAGCGTGAAGCCCTGAGCGCCGAGAGCCTCAAGGTACTCGTCGCCGAACTCGGTGCGCAGCACCTCGTACAGCGACAGGTACCCGTCGGACGAACGCGGGTCCATCATCATCGCCTGTCCCGCCCACTTCGGGTCGAGAAGGTCCTCCCACGACTGCGGCACGTCCTCCTCCGCGACCGTGTCGGTGTTATAGGTCAGCACCGTCGAGGTCACGGCGACCTCGACGTGACGCGGGAACACATACTCCTGCGGCCACGCGCTCAGGTTGGGGATGAGCTCGGGCGTGAGTTCGAGGAAGTACCCGCTGTCTTCGAGGAAGTCGGGGTTCACGCTCGGCGCGAGGATGTCGGCCGCCACCGCGCCGGCTTCGGCCTCGCTCGCGTAACGGTTGAACAGCTCGCCGCCCGTCGCCCGGAAGGTCGAGACGGCGATGCCTGGGTACTCCGCGTTGAAGGCGTCCACCTGGGCTTTGACGACATCCTCGGATGCCGACGAGTAGATGGTCAGCTCGCCCTCTTCGAGCGCCGCGGCCTCGAGAGCGGCGAGCGCGCCGTCGCCCGTGTCGGTGCCGGCAGGCTCGGTAGCGGTGAGGCCACCGCATCCGGAGAGAACGAGAACTCCGGCGCCGACGAGCGCAGCGGATGCGAAAAGCTTGGATCTCATGTCGAAACCCTCCATTGGGTTCGGGCACCCTGCCCCTTGGGTCCACCGCGCCATCGCGGCGACTCAGTCACCATATGTCGGAGCCAGTCGGGATGATCCCGTGCACTCATACCGCCTCCGACGGCATTCATGCGAAGTGCTCCGGCGATCTAGGCGCGGTCGATGCGCAGCACGCCACCGCGGGCGACCTGGTCGTCACCGACCTCGTGGATGGTGATCTTGACGATGTCCTGCGAGACGCTGAGGGCGCCCACGATCGCATCGGTCATCCCTCTGACGAGTTCCCGTTTCTCGTCGAGAGTGCGGCCGGTCACGAGCTGGATGTCGACGGTGGGCATGGGGTTCTCCTTCTCTCAGTGGGGACGGGCGGCGGGGCGCCGTCCGTCAGAGGGTGCGCGCATCGAGCTCACCCAGTTCGAGGTCCTCGCGCAGGTCGCCGGCGGTCCGCGCCCGGAGCCGCACCGTACGGCGCGTCGTGAGGATCCACACGAGCGCGACGGCGACAGCGACGAGCGCGCCAGCCGCCCCCACAAGGATCGCGATCCGGGGGCCGAAGGTGTTGGCGACCCACCCGACCGCTGGAGCGCCGACAGGGGTGCCCGCCATGAAGATCGCCATGTAGATCGCCATCACTCGGCCGCGCAGCCCCGGGTCGGTGGACAGTTGTACCGTCGCGTTGCCGGTCACCATCACCGTCTGCACGCTGATGCCGGCAAGTACGAAAGCGACCGCGAATGCCCAGAAGGTCGGCATGAAGGCCGCGAGGGTGAGCGCGACGGTCAATGCGGCGGCCCCGATCGCGACGATGTGCACGCTCGGCCTCTCGCGGCGCGCTCCGAGCAGTGCGCCGATCACCGCGCCGATCGCCACGGACGACAGCAGCAGGCTGTACGCGTCGACGCCGAGGTCGAACTCCACGACGGTCATCGTCGAGGCGAAGATCGGGAAGTTCATGGCGAGCGCGCCGATGAGGAACACCATCACGAGCAGCACGATGAGATCGCCGCGGCTCCCGACGTATCGGAACCCCGCCGTGATCGCGCCGCGTCCCTTCCCGAGTCGGGGCAGCGGGTGAAGCTTGTCGTCGTGTAGCGCCAGTATCGCCGCGATGAGTGCCGCGAAGGTGAGGGCGTTGACGTAGAACACCCAGCCCGCGCCCGTGACGAGCATGAGCACTGCGGCAATCGCTGGCCCCGCGGTGCGCGCGAGGTTGAACGACGCCGAATTGAGCGACACTGCGTTGGCCAGGCGATCCTGGCTGACAAGTTCCGACAGGAACCCTTGCTTCGACGGCAACTCGAGGGCTGCGACCACACCGCCCCCCAGCGCGAAGGCGTACACGTGCCACAGCTCTACGGTGTCGGTCACCACGAGCGTACCGAGCCCGACGGCGAGGGCGGCCATGATCGCGTTCAGCGTGATCAGAATGCGGCGGCGGTCGAGGCGGTCCGAGATGAACCCCGACACCGGAACCAGGAAGAGCTGCGGCAGCAGCTGCAATCCCATCGTGATGCCGACGGCCGCGGCGTCGTGGTCGGTCAGCCGGGTGAGCACGATCCAGTCTTGGGCGGTGCGTTGCATCCAGAACCCGAGGTTGGAGACGAACGCGCCGATGAACCATCGCCGATAGTTCACCAGGCCGAGCGATCGGAAGATCGCCTTCACGAGTCGGCGAGGCGTTGCAGGAGGCCGACAGCGTCCGACAGCGTACGGCGTTCGTCCTCGTCGAGTCCCTGGAGCGCGGCCGAGAACCACTCCGCCCTCCGGTTGCGGATCTCAGTGGCGGCGCGCCGACCCGACTCGGTCATGTTGACGACCACGCGACGCGCGTCGTCCGGTTCCGCAGATCGAGCCAGGTGCCCCGCCGCAACCATGGCATCCACGGTGCGTGTCATCGCGGGGGCAGAGACGCGTTCGATCTCACCCAACTTTCCGATCGACATCGGGCCTTGACGGAGGAGAGTGAAGAGGACCGAGAGATGGTGGTCGCGAAGGTCGTCGGACCCTCGCTCGAGCCTGATGCGGCGAGCGAGTCGCATCACAGTGAGACGGAGTTCGTCATCTGCGCCCTCGACCATGGTGCTTACCGTAGTCAATTACCTATGTTAAGTGTCAAGGGGCAGAGCCCACACTGCCTCAGAGCGGGCGAGAGATATCCCCGCCGGACGACGCGCGTCGTCAGCCGAGTGACGTCAGCAGAGCACTCACGGCCACCGCCGCCGCGAGTGCGAGGTCGAGCACGGCGCAGAACTCGGTGTAGCGCCGCGAGACCACGACGTCACGTCGGTGGTGCCAGATGTCCCACACCCCGTGACCGACCAGCCCGACGACGGCGAGCGCAGCGAACGCCCACGGGTCGGACACCGCCGCGGCGGCGATCGCGAGGGCCGCGAAGGCGCCGACGGCATACAGCTGACGGCGCGCATCCGCCTGCACCCACCGCCGTCGCACCGTGCCGACGACGATGAGCACGATGCTCGCCGCGCCGAGGAGGGCGAGCGACAGCCACGGCATCCCGAGCAGAATGCCGACGCCGATCGCGGGGAACGATGCGGCGAACCCGATCCACGCCGATCCTCGGCTGCCGACCACCGCGGCCAGGAGGTAGATCGCCGCGCAGACGAGGATGACCGACGGCACGTCGCCGACGAACGCGATGCCAACCGCCGCTGCGAGCCCGAGGAGACTCGGCCACCAGCTGATCGTCGGAGCCGTCACGGAATCTCGAGGTTCGAGAAGTGGGGGTCGGAGAACGGGAAGTCGTTCGCGACCCAGTGCCGCAGCGCCTCGAACGCGGTGCGGTAGAGCCCCCGGTCGTAGGCCGCGGGGGTGACCCACCAGCTGACGTCGACGTCGTGGTGGAGCAGCTCCTCGCTCAGCGGCGTGCGTGCGCCGACGGGGTAGAGGTAGGCGCAGCCGAGGTAGGTGTGCGCGTCGTCGTAGAGCGCGTAGCTGTACGACGTGTCGTCGCGGAACTCGCACTCGTGCCAGACCAGATCGACGTAGTTGCCCTCGGACGTGACGGGCTCCGTCGGCCACGTGCCGCCGCGGGTGCGGCGGATCAGGTCGAGGCTCGCGTTGATCCCCGCGACGTCGTCGGCGAGGTGGGCTCGCGTGAGCGCGTGCGCGCGCAGCTCCCCGAAGGCGAGCTCGGTCGGCGCGACGAAGTCGTCGGGCACTCGGAGTCGCTTCACCAGCCCGGCGAACCCCGTGTCGATCGGCTCGCGCGGCGGGATCGAGGCGGCGAGGGCATCCAGCATCGACT
The DNA here is from genome assembly GCF_057350545.1 of Pseudolysinimonas sp. Taxonomy (NCBI): domain Bacteria; kingdom Bacillati; phylum Actinomycetota; class Actinomycetes; order Micrococcales; family Microbacteriaceae; genus Pseudolysinimonas; species Pseudolysinimonas sp. The sequence goes on from NZ_JBMRCP010000105.1 coordinate 29,948, forward strand.
GCGCGCCGCGAACCTGCCCGGGGTCTCCGAACGGCCGGTGATAGCTCACCTGGGTGCGCCCGCCCGGGAGGGCGTGGAGGGCGACGGTCACCGTCTCGTCGGGGGCGTCGAACACGAACTGCACGAGCCCCGGCGCCTCGAGGCGGCCGTAGCGCAGCGAGAAGGGGATGGTCGTCGCTCCGTCGTCGCTCCCCATCACGCCGCTGACGGCTCCGCCGGGAATCGGGTCGAGCCGGATGCTCTCGGCGGGCGTCGCGTAGCCGTCGACGACGAACCACACGGCGAAGAGCTCCGGATCGACGAAGTAGGCGAACGCCTCCTCGGGCTCCGCGGGGACGACGACGCTCGCGGTGAAGCCTGCGGTCATGCGACGTCGTTCTGGAAGGTCAGGATGACGATGCCCGAGTCGAGCGGGCGCGCGCCGTCGAACCGCAGCACGCGGTTCAGGCCCGGCTGCAGCAGCAGGTCGTCGCCCTCCCCCACTCCGGCGAGCACGGGGTGCACCCAGAGGTGCAGCTCGTCGAGCAGACCCTCGGCGAGGAGCTGCTTCGCGAGCGGGCCGTAGCCGTGCATGAGGATCGGCGCACCGTCCTGCTCTTTGAGCTCGCGGATCGCGGCGATCGGGTCGGCGCTGATGACCGTCGTGTTGTTCCAGGCCGCCTCGCCGAGGGTGCTCGACACGACGTACTTGGGGACGCGGTTGATGAGTTCGGGGTAGGCGCCGTCGCGACCGGGCCAGGCGCCCGCGTACACCTCGTAGGTGTTCCGACCCATGAGCAGGGCGTCGCTCGTGCGCAGCTGCTCGAGCGCGATCGCATCCGCCTGGTCGTCGGTGTAGCCGAAGTGCCAGCGCTCCATGTGGTTGATGACGCCGTCGAGGCTCACGAAGGATTGGCAGACGATTCGTCGCATGGGGGTTCCTCGCTCGTCAGGCGGCGCGTCGGGCGATCACGGGATGCCCGACGGCCTGGTAGGTCAGCACGGATGCGGCGAGCAGCCAGGCGAAGCCGGCGAGCACCGAGATCCACAGGAAGAGGACGCCGAGCGGCCCCTGCGAGAGCGCGCCGCCCGCGACGAAGCCCGCGATGACGACGATTCCCGCGACGAGGGACAGCACCCCGGCCGTGCGTCGCCCCGTCGCGCGGCACCAGCCGGCGAACACGATCGCGGCGACGCCCAGTGCGATGAAGCCGATCGCTCCGAAGACCAGGTGCAGCAGCCCGCTCGACGTCACCGTCTCGTCCATCCCCGCCGGGAAGCCGCGCATCGGGTCGGGCGCGAAGATCGCGCTGCCGAGCAGGGCGATCCCGTAGATCAGCAGCAGCACGAAGATCGCGACACCGCGTCGACCCTCGATCGCACGACGGAACCCGTTGCCGGCGGCGACGACCATGACACCCACGAGGATCAGATTGAGGCGCTGGATCCACCCGGTGTCACCGAGCATGAGCAGGCTGAGAGCATGCTGGCTGACGTCGAATCCCGGCCTGACAGCCGCGTGGATGACGGCGACCAGGAGATAGAACGGTCCCGCGACGGCGCCCCATCCGAGAAGGGATCGGGTGGCGGCGGCGCGACCGTCGAACGAGTCGGTGGTCTTCCAGATGGGCATGAATGGGCTCCTCGTCCGTGGTGGCTGCGGAGCGAGCCTAGGAAGGGCGGCCGGTCGCTGTCTTGAACGGAAACGACACTCAACGCGCTCGCGCGCGCAGGCTGCCGAGAGGGGTGGAGGCCGTCCAATGCGCTCCTGCGTTGCAGAGCTGCGCGGGGGTGAGACCGATGAAACGTCGGAGCGATCGGGTGAGATGCGGCTGGTCGGAGAACCCGAGCGCCTGGGTGACGTCGGCGATCGTGTCGCCACGACCGAGCGCGTCCGCGGCCTCGTAGGCGCGCTCGATCTGTCGCAGGAGCGAGTGGGTCAAGCCGGTCGCTCTGCGCACCCGCCGCTGCTGCGTGCGCAGCGAGACGTCAGCATCCTGGTCGCCGAGAGCGCGGGCGATGCCGCGGTCTTCGGCGACCAGGCCACGCCGCCGCATCCGTTCGACCATGACGTCGGCGTTCTCGGCCGTGGGGATTTCCCAGCGGTCGCCCTCGAACCAGAAGGCGCCCCCCGACTCGACGGGCAGCGGGCGCACTCCGAGGTGCGAGGGCGGGGCCGTGGGCAGGAAGCTGCCGAGACGCATCACCACGCCGAAGAACTCGGCGTCCTGGGGTGTCGGGGTCACCCGGGCGTGGCTGGTCGGACCCTGAAGGAAGACGCTCGTGGTGCCACGTTGCGCGATGACGACGAACTGCCAGTGCGTCTCGGCGACCGACTGGAACTGCGACTCGGTCGCGCCGCGGGCGCTCCACACCTTCTCGACGAGGGTCGAGTCGGTGCCGCTCTCGTCGACGTCGAATGCCTGGGCGGCACGCTTCATGCTCGGAGGGTAGCGCTAGCTGCCGACGGCCTCGCGGCGCGGCAGCGTCCACCCCGGACGCACGAAGTGGCAGGTGTACCCGTTCGGATACTTCTCCAGGTAGTCCTGGTGCTCCTCCTCGGCCTGCCAGAAGTCGCCCGCCGGCTCGACCTCGGTGACGACCTTGCCCGGCCAGAGACCCGAGGCGTCGACATCCGCGATGGTGTCGAGCGCGACGCGCTTCTGCTCCTCGTTCTCGTAGAAGATCGCCGAGCGGTACGAGCGGCCGACGTCGTTGCCCTGACGGTCACGCGTCGACGGGTCGTGGATCTGGAAGAAGAACTCCAGCAGCTCGCGGTAGGAGATCTCCGACGGGTCGAACTCGATCTCCACGGCCTCGGCGTGGTCGCCGTGGTGGCGGTAGGTCGCGTTCGGGGTGTCGTCGTCACCCGAGTAGCCGACACGGGTCGAGATCACTCCGGGCTGCCGGCGCAGCAGCTGCTGCGCTCCCCAGAAACATCCGCCGGCGAGGATCGCCATCTCGGTCGCCATGTCAGCTCTCCTTCGTCGTGAACAGGGTGAGGTAGTCGCCGTAGCCCTCGGCCTCGAGCCGGTCGACCGGCACGAACCGCAGAGCCGCGGAGTTGATGCAGTAGCGCAGGCCGCCGTCCGCGACGGGGCCGTCGTCGAACAGGTGGCCCAGGTGGCTGTCGCCGTTGGCCGACCGCACCTCGGTGCGCGTCATCCAGAACGTGCGGTCCTCCTTCTCGACCACGTGCGCCTTCTCGAGCGGACGCGTGAAGCTCGGCCAGCCCGACCCGCTGTCGAACTTGTCCGTCGACGAGAACAGCGGCTCGCCCGAGACGACGTCGACGTAGATGCCGTCGTCGTGGTTGTCCCAGAACTCATTGCGGAACGCGGGCTCGGTCGCATCCTTCTGCGTCACCGCGAACTGGTTCGGGGTGAGAGCGGCGATCGCCGCCGCATCCTTCGTATAGGTGGTGGTGCTCATGTGATGCTCCTCCGGTCGGGCCGCTGGCTGCGGCCCTCAGTGGAGTCAACAGCGGACCGCACGGGAAAGTTCCCCGTTCCGCACTCCGGACGGCGCGTCAGTGCCGGTAGAAACCCTGCCCGGACTTGCGCCCGAGGTCACCGGCCGCGACGAGTCGCCTGAGCATGGCGGGGGGTTCGAGACCGAGCGATGACGCCGCGGCGGCGACGGTGTCGAGGCCGGCGAAGTCGGCGAGCTCGAGGGGCCCCATCGGATGCCCGCAGCCGAGGCGCATCGCCGTGTCGATGTCGTCGGCCGTCGCGTCGCCGCGTTCGAGCATCCGGATCCCGTCGAGCAGGTAGGGGATGAGCAGGGCGTTCACGATGAAGCCCGCCTTGTCGGGGGCGCGCACCGGCGTCTTGCCGAGACGGACGGCGAACGCTCGGGCGCGCTCGAGCACGTCGTCCGTCGTCGTCGACGCGGCGATGACCTCGACCAGCTGCATCACCGGCGCGGGGTTGAAGAAGTGGAGCCCGACGACCCGATCCGGCCACGCCGTCGCCGCGGCGAGACGACCGATCGGGATCGCCGAGGTGTTCGAGGCCAGGATCGCGGACCGGTCGGCGATCGCGTCGAGGCGCGCGAACAGGTCAAGTTTGAGCGCCTCGTCCTCCGAGGCGGCTTCGATGATCAACTCGCGATCGGCGAGCGCCTCGACGTCGGTGACGCCGGTGACACGCGCCATCGCGTCGTCGGCGGCGGCCGCGTCGAGCTTCGCGCGCTCGACGGCGCGGGCGAGAGAGACGCGAACCCGTTCGAGCCCGGCGTCGAGGCGCTCCTCGTCGGTCTCGACGACCCGCACGTCGAGACCCGCCCGCGCGCACAGTTCGGCGATGCCGCTGCCCATCAGCCCGAGGCCGATCACCCCGACCCGGGTGATCTCGCTCACGCGATCACCTCGAACAGCCCGGCCGCGCCCATCCCGCTGCCGACGCACATGGTCACCACGACGAACCGCACGCCGCGCCGCCGGCCCTCGAGCAGCGCGTGAGCGACCATGCGCGCGCCGGACATGCCGTACGGATGCCCGATCGAGATGCCGCCGCCGTCGACGTTGTAGATCGCCGGGTCGATGCCGAGCCGGTCGCGGCAGTACACCGCCTGCGACGCGAAGGCCTCGTTGAGCTCCCACAACCCGATGTCGTCGACCGTCAGGCCGGCGGTGCGCAGCAGCTTCGGCACCGCGATCACGGGGCCGATGCCCATCTCGTCCGGATCGACGCCGGCCACCGCCATCCCGCGGTAGACCCCGAGCGGTGAGCCCGGCAGGCCGGCCGCGACCTCGCGGGACGCGAGCACGACCGCCGCGGCGCCGTCCGAGAGCTGGGACGCGTTCCCCGCGGTGACCGTGGAGCGCCCGCTCACGGTGCCGTCCGGCAGCACGGGCGTGAGCGCCGCGAGGCCCTCGAGCGTGGTCGACGCGCGGTTCCCCTCGTCGCGCGCGAGGACGCCCGACTCCGTCTCGAACGGCACGATCTCGGCATCGAAGCGCCCGGCCTCCTGCGCGGCGGCGGTGCGGCGCTGGGACTCGAGCGCGTAGACATCCTGCTGCTCGCGCGTCACCCCATAGCGCTCGGCGACGATCTCGGCAGTGTGCAGCATCGGCAGGTAGAGATCCGGGACCTCCCGCTCGAGCCACGGGTCGCGCGCCCGGAAGCGGTTCGCGTGCTCGTTCTGCACGAGGGAGATCGACTCGACCCCTCCGGCGACGACGACCTCCATCCCGTCCTGCACGATCTGCTTCGCCCCGGTGGCGATCGCCATCAGGCCGGAGGCGCACTGGCGGTCGATCGTCATCCCGGGCGTCGACGTGGGGAGCCCGGCCCGCAACGCGGCCTGCCGGGCGACGTCGAACCCCTGCCCGCCCTCGGGCATCGCGCAGCCGAGGATCACGTCGTCGATCGCGGCACGGTCGACGCCCGCCCGGTCGATCGCGGCTCCGATCGCGGAGGCCGCGAGCGCCTGCGGGGCGACGTCGGCGAGCGAGCCCCTGTACGCCCGGCCGATCGGGGTGCGGGCCACGGCGACGACGAGCGCCTCCCTCACGCGCTCGCCAGCCCGCCCGACACGTACAGCGTCTGCCCGGTGACGAAGCCCGCGTCTTCCCGGGCGAAGAACGAGACGGCGGCGGCGATGTCCTCGGGCTGGCCCATCCGCCGCACGGGGACGCCGGCCGCGATGCGCTCGACGAACGCGTCGTAGGGCTCACCGAGGCGCTCGGCGGTCTGCCGGATCATGTCGGTCTCGATGTATCCGGGACCGATCGCGTTGGCGGTCACCCCGAAGGGCCCGAGCTCCAGGGCGATCGACCGGGTGAAGCCCTCGAGTCCCGCCTTCGCGGCGGCGTAGTTCGCCTGGCCGCGGTTGCCGTGCGCCGAGATGCTCGACATCGAGACGATGCGCCCCCACCGCGACTCGATCATGTGGCGCTGGCAGGCGCGGCTCATCAGGAAGGCTCCGCGCAGGTGCACCCCGATCACGGCATCCCAGTCGCCGCTGCTCATGCGGAACAGCAGGTCGTCGCGGATGATGCCGGCGTTGTTGACGAGCACGACGGGCGGACCGAGCTCCTCGACGCACCGCTGCACGGCTGCTTCGACACTCGCCTCGTCGGCGACGTCCGCTCCGAGCGAGATCGCCGACGCCCCGGTCGCGCGGAGCGACTCGGCGAGCGGCTCGCCGGCGGAGGCGTCGAGATCGAGGATCGCGACCTGGAAGCCGTCGGCGGCGAGACGGGTGGCGACGGCGGCGCCGATGCCTCGGGCCGCGCCGGTGACGATCGCGGTGCGGACCGCCGTTGGTCTGTTCACGAGCGCCCACGCTATTCGGCGTTGCTCGACCACGCATCGGCCCGCGGCGACCAAGGCGGCGCTCCGTTTTCGTCCCTGACGGACAAGAGCCGTGCTGGATGCCGTGGCTAGCCTGGTGCTGCCCCGCAGGGTCGCGGGGAGGAATGGAGCGCTTCGCCATGGAGATTCGTCGCATCGTCACCGGCATCCGAGACGACGGCTCGTCGGAGTTCGTCAGCGACGAGCCGGCAGCGCCGGTGGAATCCGCGGCGCTCGCCGGCTTCACCTTCTACCCGATGTGGGCCACCGAAGCCGGATCGTCGCTTCCCGACGGCGAGGTGCGTCCCTACTTCCCGGGGCCGGACGGCACCCGGCTGGTCGGCGTGACCTGGGCGCCGGGGGGCACGGCATCACACGGCGACGGCGGCGATCCCGCCGAGGCCGAGGCGCTCTTGCCGGGTCTCCTGGGCGTGTTCGAAGACGGCACGCCGTTTCACACGACCGACTCGATCGACTACGGCATCTGCCTGAGCGGCGAGCTGTGGCTCGTGCTCGACGACGGCCGCGAGGCGCGCATCACGCCCGGCACCGTCGTCGTGCAGCGCGGCACGCGGCATGCCTGGGAGAACCGCAGCGACGCCCCCGCGACGATGGTCTTCGCCCAGGTCGGCGCCGACCCGAAGCAGCTCTGACGTGGCCCGCCGCGAGGTGGTGTTCGACGGCCTGCGCTTCCCCGAGGGATGCCGCTGGCACGACGGGCGCCTGTGGTTCAGCGACATGCACACCGGCACGCTCTACTCGGCCGACCCGGAGACCGCCGACCTGCGTCAGGAGTTCACGGTCGACGCGCGGCTGTCCGGTCTCGACTGGCTCGCCGACGGCACGCTCGTGATCAGCTCGATGCTCGACCGCCTCGTGCTGCGGCGCCGGCCCGGGGGCGAGGTCGAGGTGCACGCCGACCTCTCGGCGGTCACGCCGTATCCGACGAACGACCTCGTCATCGATCCGAGCGGCCGCATCATCGTCGGCGGATTCGGCTACGACCTCTACGGAGGCGGCGAGCAGGCGCCCGGGCCGCTCATCGGCATCGAGCCCGACGGTACGGTGGCCGTGCTCGCCGACGACCTCGTCTTCCCAAACGGGATGGTCATCCTCGGAGACGGCACCCTCGTCGTCGCCGAGACCTGGGGCGCGCGACTGACGGCGTTCGACCTCGGCGACTCGGGCGCCCTCGAGAACCGCCGCATCTGGGCGACGCTCCCCGAGGGGTCGACGCCCGACGGCATCTGCCGCGCGGCCGACGACTCCATCTGGGTGTCGTCGATCGTCGACGGACGGTTCCTGCACGTGCGCGAGGGGGGCGAGGAGATCGAGCGGATCGAGCTCGACGGCCGCCTCGCGGTCGACTGCATCCTCGGCGGCGACGACGGCCGCACGCTGCTGATGTCGACCGCGAACAGCTTCCAGCCCGACGAGACCGAGAGTCGGCAGGGGCGCATCGAGCGCATCCGGCTCGGCGCCTAGCTCCGTTCGAACGACGCCCGGGGCCTTCGGGTCCCGGGCGTTGTCGCGTCTGCACCGTTGGCGCCTAGATTCGTCCCAAATGGACGGAATCAGTCCCCGAAGTTGGCGGAGGAAGCCGATGCGTGTGCAATTCGAGACAAATAGCGTGTGCAGCAATCCGATTCAGAAGGACGAGGAAGTCCGGTGAGCGACACGACGGAACCGTCACGCGCTCCCTGGGGTGAACTCCCTCCCGAGACCGCCGCGGTGCTCGCCACCGTCGCCCAGGAACTGAGAGCCGATGTCGACCAGATCGCCGATCGCATGATCGCGGCGCAGCGCGCGGAGATCCCCGGCTACTACGAGATGTTCGACAGCTCGCTCGTCGCGGATGCCCGATCCGTCTCGGTCGCGGTCGTCGGGCTCTGGCTCGATGTCATGGTCAGCGGCGAGGGACTGAGCGACGACGACATCGCGCCGGTGACGGAGGGGTCGCGCCGGCGTGCCGTGCAGGGGGTCGGACTCGAGCCGCTCCTGCGGGCGTACCGCGTCGGTATCCGCGTCATGTGGACCCAGCTCATCGCCTCGTCGGCGTGGAAGCGCAGCTCGCTCGACAGCGCCATGGGGCAGCTCGCAACGGGCGCCCTCGCCTTCGCCGATCGCATGACCACCGCGGTCGCCGCGGCGTACCTCGACGAGGTCGCGCACCTCACCCGGGAGCGCGAGCACCGCCGGTCGAGCCTGCTCAACGTCATCCTCGCCGGCCCGACGGCCGAACAGCACCGCGCACTGGCCGACCTCGCCGAGCCGCACTGCGTGATCGTCGCGCAGGTCGAAGAGGGCGCGACCCTCGCTCGCCTCGAGACCCTGGGCACGATGCTCGAGCGTCACGCCGGAGCACGCCTGTGGACGGTGCGGCACTCCAGTCTCGTCGCGGTCATCTTCGGCACGCTGCCGCGGACCGTTCTCCGGGAGCGGCTCGCGAGCCTTCCCGACGACGGCCGAGTGCTCGCGATCGGCGTCGGCAACCGGGCCACCTCGACGGCGGAGACGCGCATCAGCTACGCCGAGGCCACCGAGGCGCTCAATGCCGGACCGACCCTCGGCACCACGACCGGCCGCATCTACGACTACAGCGCGCTCGCCCCCGTGCTCGCCTTGCTGCGCGACCGGGCCGCGGCCCTGCGGTTCGCCGACACGGCGCTCGAGCCGTTCGGCGCGATCCTGTCGCGCCGGTGGGCCCTCCCCACGCTCGAGGCCTACCTGAGTCGGGGCGGTCGCGTCGGCCAGATGGCCACCGCACTCGGGCTCCACCCGAACACCGTCAAGTACCGGATGAGCGAGCTGAACCCGTATCTGCCCTCGGACGCGCTCGACGGCGACCAGGCCGCGACGCTGCTGCTCGCGATCCGGGTGCATCAGTACCTGAAGGAGCGCACGTGATCGGCCAGATGCAGCACCGGCCGCTCACGCTCGCACACGTCTTCCACCGCGCCGAGCAGATGTTCGGCGACGCCCGGATCATCACCGCCGACCGCGACGGCGACCGCGTCACGACGGTGCGCGAGTGGGCGCCGCGGGTGCGTCGGCTCGCCGCGGCGCTCGACGAGCTGGGCGCCACCGAGGATGCTCGGATCGGCACGCTCGCCATGAACAGCCAGGCGCATCTCGAGGTCTACTACGCGGCGCCGCTCACCGGCCGCGTGCTGCACACCATCAACATGCGCCTCACGCCCGACCACCTCGCCTACGTCATCGACCACGCCGGCGACGAGGTCGTGCTCGTCGATCGCGGCCTCGCCCCGCTGCTCGCCGACGTCGTCGGACGCGTGCCGACGGTGCGCCACTGGATCGTGATCGACGACGGCTCGGGCGCCGAGCTTCCGGCTGGGCCGCAGTTCCTCGACTACGAGGAGCTGCTCGCCGCGACGGCGCCGCGCCCGGGCCGTTTCGAGATCGACGACGAGAACCGCGCCTCCGGCCTGTGCTACACGTCGGGCACGACCGGCGCGCCGAAGGGCGTCGTCTACTCGCACCGCTCGACCGTGCTCCACTCGCTCGGCCAGCTCGGGGTCGACAGCCTCGGCATCCGCGAGGCCGATGTCGTGATGCCCATCGTGCCGATGTTCCATGTGAACGCCTGGGGGCTGCCGTACGCCGCGCTGCTCGCGGGCGCTGACCTGGTGCTCCCGGCTCGATCCACGGGGCCGCGCGACCTGCTCGCGCTCGTCGAGCGGCACGGCGTGACGATGGCCGCGGCCGCGACCACGGTCTGGAACTTCGCCGCGCCGCACCTGGGCGACTTCGACCTGTCGAGTCTCCGCATGGTGATGAGCGGTGGGTCGGCGACGCCGTCGGCGCTCTCCGAGATCTGGCGCGAGCGTGCCGGCGTGCCGATCACGCACTCCTGGGGGATGACCGAGATCTCCCCGGTCGCGGTGATCGGCGGTGTGCGAGCCGCCGAGGCCCAGTCGTCGGAGGATCGGCAGCGGCAGCTGCGTGCGCTGCAGGGTCGGCCCGTGCCGCTCGTGCAGCTGCGTCTCGTCGACGACGACGGCATCGAACTCGCCTGGGACGGCGAATCGGTCGGCGAGGTGCAGGTCGCCGGACCCTGGGTGGCTTCGGGCTACTACCGCCGCGAGCACGAGGGCATGACCGCCGACGGCTGGCTGCGTTCGGGCGACCTCGGCACGCTCGATCCCGTCGGCTACCTGAGGATCGTCGACCGGGCCAAGGACATCATCAAGTCGGGCGGCGAGTGGATCTCGTCGGTCGACCTCGAGAACGCCATCATGAGCCACCCCGACGTCGAAGAGGCGGCGGTGATCGGTCGGCCCGACGAGACGTGGGCCGAGCGCCCCGTCGCCTACGTCGTCGGTCGCGCCGACGCGCAGCTCACCTCCGAGGCGGTGCGCGAGCACCTGCGCCCGCTCGTCGCCAAGTGGTGGCTGCCCGAGGACATCTTCTTCCTGCCCGAGCTCCCGAAGACGGGCTCCGGCAAGTTCTCCAAGACGGAACTACGCCGTCTCTTGGAGGGGTCGGACCCGCACGCGTAAGCCGACCACCACCCCCACCCACCAGAGTCACGTTTTCAAAGGAGAGAAACATGGCACGCACCCTTCGACGGCGCGTCCTCGCGTCGTTCGCCGCCGCGACCGGGCTCGCCCTGCTCGCCGCCTGTTCCCCGGGCGGAACCGACGGCGACACCGGCGGTGACGGCAGCGCCGACGGCACCAAGATCGCCTTCATCGGCTACGGCGACGTCAACCCCTGGGGCGCCGCGTTCAACGCGGTCTACCTCCCCGCGCTCGAGGCCGAAGGCGTCAGCATCACCGACAGCTCGTCGATGGATGCCGGCGCCCAGGTGCAGGCGTTCAACCAGGCGATCTCGGAGCAGCCCGACGCGATCGTCGTCGCCCTGCTCGACACGGCCGCCATGGTCGCCCCCATCCAGAAGGCCGTGCAGGCCGGCATCCCGGTCATCGTGTACGACGGCCCGCCGGACCCGGCCGTGGCCGATGACCCGGGCGTGCGTCAGGTGCTCTCCGACAGCGAGGCCCTCGGGCGCTTCGCGGCGGAGAACATCATCGAGGGCCTCGAAGCACAGGGCAAGACCGAGGGCACGGTCATCGTGATCAAGGGCACCGCCTCGATGCTCGTGACCCAGGACCGCCTCACCGGGTTCTACGACACGCTCGAAGGCACCGGCTTCGAGGTCATCGCCGAGGAGGACGGCAACTGGGATCCGACGCTGTCGGGCACCATCGCCACGTCGCTCTTCGCCAAGTTCGGCGCCGATGGCGTGGATGCCGCCTACGGTATGGCCGACTACATGGCCATCCCGATCATCGAGGCGGCCAAGCAGGCCGGGGTCTCGGTCGGCGCCGACGGTCTGATCGTCACGGGCAGCAACTGCTTCGCGACGGGCATCGCGTCGATCCAGGCCGGCGAGCTCTACGGCTCGGCGACCGAGGACCCGATCACGCTCGCGAACGAGATGGTCGACTACACGCTGTCGTTCCTGCGCGGTGAGGACCCGGAGCGGGTCGTCACGGTCCCCTCGGACCGCATCACCTCGGAGAACGTCGGCGACTTCGCGGAGCAGTGCACCTTCAGTTGAACGACGAACACCTGAACCCGGTGGTCCGGATCGGCGACCCGCTGATCCGGATCACCGGCCTGCGCAAGAGCTTCGCCGGCATCGAGGTCGTGAAGGGCGTCAGCCTGGAGCTGCATCCCGGCGAGATCCGTGCGCTGTGCGGCCACAACGGCGCCGGCAAGAGCACGGTCATCAAGATGCTGTCGGGTCAGCTCCAGCCCGACGTGGGCGAGATCGAGATCGCGGGCGAGACGGTGCGGCTCCGCTCGCGCCGCCAGGCGCAGCGCGCCGGGATCGCGCTCGTCGACCAGGAGCTCAGTGTCGTCCCCGACCTGACGATCGCCGAGAACCTCGTGCTCGGTGATCCCGCCGCCGGGGTGCTCGTCTCCCCCGCCCGCGTGCGCCGTCGCAGCCGCGAGCTGCTCGCGAGCGTCGGCCTCGGTCATCGCGACCCCGCGGCGCTCCTGTCGTCGCTGAGCATCGGCGAGCGACAGCTCGTCGAGATCGCGCGCGCCCTCGGGCAGAGCCCGCGCCTCGTCGTGCTCGACGAGCCCACGGCCACCCTCAACGACGCCGAGAGTGAGCTGGTGTACGAGGGCGTCCGTCGCGTCGCCGCCACCGGCTGCGCCGTCGTCTTCGTCTCCCACCGCTTGCGCGAGGTGCTGAACCTCTGCGCGACCGTCACCGTGCTGCGCGACGGCGAGCTCGTCGCGAGCACCCCTGCTGCCGACCTGACGGTCGATGCGCTCATCGAGCAGATGCTCGGCGAGCAGCTCCCGTCCACGACGACGACGGTTCCCTTCGACGACTCGGCCGAACATGCGCTGACCGTCCACGACCTCGGCGTGCCCGGCCTGCTCCGCAGCTTCTCGATCGACGCTCACCCCGGCCGGATCTACGGCCTCGCCGGACAGGTCGGATCAGGCACCTCCGACGTATTGCGCGCTCTGGCCGGCCTCCATCCCTCCGCGACCGGCCGGGTGCGGCTGCACGGACGCCGCGTCCCTCTCGGCGATCCGCGGCGTGCCGCACGCGCGGGGATCGCGTTCGTGTCGAACGACCGCAAGGAGGAGGGGCTCTTCCTCGACAAGCCCGTCGGCCTCAACCTCATCGCCACCCGGCTCGCGGCCCTCGGTGTCGCGGGGTTCCGCTCGCTGACGCGGGAGCGGGTGGAAGCCGCACGGTTGCGGGAGTCGGCCGGCGTCGCCGCGCGGGTCGACGCGACCGTCCGCGCGCTGAGCGGCGGCAACCAGCAGAAGGTCTTCCTGGGGCGGACTCTGGATGCCGGCGCGCACCTGCTCCTCGTCGACGAGCCGACCCGCGGAGTGGACGTCGGCGGTCGAGCCGCGATCCACGACCTGCTGCGGGCCGCCGCCGCCGACGGGCTCATCGTCGTCTTCACCTCTACCGAGACCGAGGAGCTGCGCGAGCTCGCGGACGAACTCGTGACGATGCGCGACGGCGAGACGATCGCGCACCACGCCCCGCCGCCGGCCACGTCGGTGATCGTCCGGGAGACCACGCACGACGAGGAGCCGACGTGAGAAGCCGCTGGATCCGGATCGCCGTCGTCGCCGTGCTGGCGATCGCCGCGATCGCCCTCGCCGCGACGACCGAGCGGTACCTGACCTGGGACAACGCCCGGGCCATCCTCAGCGCCTCGACCGGCATCGGCATCGTCGCCATCGGGGCCGGCTACATCACGATCGTCGGATCGCTCGGCTCCCTCGCGACCTCGCAGTCGGTCTCGCTGCTGGCGATGGTCTTCGTCGCCACCCAGCTCTGGGGACTGCCCGCCGCCATCCTGGCCGCCGTCGTCGCCGGCGCGCTGCTCGGAGCCGCCCAGGGATTCGCGATCGGAGCGTGGCGCGCCAACCCGATCGTGCTGACCGTCGCCGTCAGCTTCGCGCTCGTCGGCCTCTCGACCTGGCTCACCGGAGGACGGATCGTCGCGCCCACCGGACAGGGCTTCGCCGCCCTCAACGCGACCCCGCTCGGCATCCCCCTCGCGGTCTTCGTGCTCGTCGCACTCGGCATCCTCAACGAGATCATCCTGAGGTTCACGACGCTGGGGCGCCAGGTGCCCCTCGTCGGCGAGAACCGGCGCGCCGCCGTCGCCGCCGGCCTTCCCGTGACACGGGTGACGGTGTTCGCCTGGACGATGTTCGGGGTCATGTCGGGCGTCGGAGCCGCCTTCCTCGGCGCCTTCAACCGGCAGGCCAACATCTCGCTGGCCGGCAACCTGACCTTCGACGTGATCGCCGCCGTGCTCGTCGGGGGCATCGCGATCGCCGGCGGACGCGGGACGGCCCTCGGTGCGATGTTCGGTGCCGTCGCGATCTCGGCGATCACCAACCTGCTGCTCCTGCGCGGGTTCGACACCGGGGCCCAGCTGCTCGTGAAAGGACTGCTCGTGGTCGTGATCGTCGTCGCCCTGCAGCTCCGCCGACGGGAGACGACCCGATGAACCTCCGCTCCCTGCGCCGCCCCGACCGGCTCGTGCCGCTGCTCGCGTTCGGTGTCGTGACGCTCGCGTTCGTGGTGCTGCCGCTGGTCTCGGGCCGAGGGCTGCGCATCTTCGACGTCTTCAACGGCTTCCAGGGCGCCGCGCAGTTCGGCTTCATCGCCCTCGCCCTCGGCCTCACCCTGATCGCGGGCGAGTTCGACCTGTCGGTGACCGGAGTGCACGTCCTCGGCGGCGTGCTCGCGGTGTCGTTCGGAGCCGAGAACGCCGTCGTCGGTCTGCTCGTCGGGGTCGGGGCGGGTCTCGGCATCGGGCTGCTCCAGGGGCTGCTGATCGCGGCGACCCGCACCCCGTCGATCGCCGTCACCCTCGGCACGCTCATCGCGACACTCGGTCTCGCCAGCACTCTCACCGGAGGACTGAGCCTCACCTACACGAACACGGCGGTCACCCTCGGCATCGACGCGACGATGCTCGCCTTCCTCTCACCGCGGAGCCTGATCCTGCTCGGCGTGTTCCTCCTCGCGGCGGGCATCCTGATCGCGACCCGTCTCGGGCGCGAGCTTCGGGCGATCGGGAGCGACCGGCGCGCGGCCCGGGTCGCCGGGGTACCGGTGGCGCGGCTCGTCGTCGGCGTCTTCGGAGCCTCGGGTGCGCTCGCGGCGCTCGGCGGCGTGCTCCTCGCCTACAGCTACTCGTCAGCCAACCCCGATCCGGGTGCGCAGCTGCTCATCCTCGGCATCGTCGCCGCCCTGCTCGGCGGGCTGTCGCTGTCGGGCGGGCGCGGGCATCCACTCGGCATCCTGCTCGGGGTGATCGCCGTCGCGTTCGTCGGGCAGCTCACGACGATGCTCGGGCTTCCGCAGTACGTGACGCAGATCACCTTCGCGGCCTTCCTCGTGGCGATCGCGATCGTCGACGCGCCCGGCCTGCACGACAGCGTGACGCGCCTGCGCGCCTGGCGGGAGGGCGGGACGCGCACTCAGGTCGAGAAGGTGTGACGGCCGCTCGCGACCTCGTGGGCCGTTCCGTCGGGCAGCACGACCGTCGCGGTCGTCGACACCGGCACCTCGACGTGCAGCGTGAAGCGCTCGCCGTCGAGGGTCCAGGACGACGACGCGCGGCCGTAGGGAGTGAGCACCGACCCGGATGCCGACGTGAGCCCGCCACCCGGCTTCGGGGCGACGCGGAAGGTGCGGTATCCGCCCGACGTCGCCTCCAGACCCGCGATGCGGCGGTACATCCAGTCGCCGACCGCCCCCGCGGCGTAGTGGTTGAACGACACCATCCCGCCGGCCTCCTCGTCGCCGGACCCGGCGAGGTCGGCGGTGTTGACGGTGCCGTCGGGGCGGAGCGCATCCCATCGCTCCCATACGGTCGTGCCGCCCGACGTGATCATGTACAGCCACGACGGGCAGTCGGTCTGCAGCAGCAGGTCGTACGCCTCGTCGAGCCGGCCGTGGTCGGAGAGGGCGAAGAGCAGGTACGGGGTGCCGGGGAAGCCGGTGGCGAGGTGTCCGCCGTTCTCGTCGATCAGGCGGGAGAGGTTGCTCGCCATCGCCGTCGACTCGTCGCCCGAGGTCATCCCGAAGTGCAGCGGCAGCACGTACGCCGTCTGGAACTCCTTCTTCAGTCGCCCCTCGCCGTCGGTGAACACCGCCCGGTAGGCGTGGATGATGCGCTGCCGCAGGTCGGCGTAGTACGCCGCATCCCGCTCCTCGCCGAGCAGGGCCGCGATGCGAGACATGAGGCCGGCGGAGTTCGCGAAGTAGGCGGTGGCGATCCACTTGCCCTTCGCGATCCAGTCTTTCGCGCCGCCCTCGGGCGCGGCCCAGTCGCCGAAGTGGAACGGGAACCGCCAGATCAGGCGCCGCGTCGGGCGGATCGAGAACAGCCCCGCCCACCGCTTCGCCGCGCGCAGGAACCGCTTCATGGTCGGGTACTGCCGCCGCAGCAGCTCGACGTCGCCGCGCGCGAGGTACTCCGCCCACGGCACGAGCACGCACGAGTCGCCCCAGCACGCGGTCGCGAGCGTGGGCCACTTGTCGCCCGCGCGCGGCACCACCATCGGGATGCCGCCGCTCCGGCTCTGCTCGGCGCTCAGGTCGCGCAGCCACTTGTCGAGGAACCGGCTCATGTCGAACTGGTACGCCGCAGTGGACGCGAACACGGCGATGTCGCCCGTCCAACCCTGGCGCTCGTCGCGCTGCGGGCAGTCGGTCGGGATGTCGACGAAGTTCGAGCGCCCGCCCCATCGGATGGCGTCATCCAGCTTGTTGAGCAACGGGTTCGAGCTCTCGAAGCGGCCGGTCTCGGGCAGGTCGGAGTGCAGCACGTAGGCCGTCAGCTCGAGGTCGGCGGGCTCGATGCCGGTGACGCCGACGTAGCGGAAGCCCATGTAGGTGAGCCGCGGCGAGTACTCCTGGTCGCCGTCGCGGCACACGTAGGTCGCCGTCGCCTTTGCGGTGCGGAGCGACTTCACGAAGAGCTCACCGTCGACGAGCACCTCGGCGTGGCGGAACACCACTTCCTGCCCGGAGACCCCCCGCAGCCGCGCCCGCACGACGCCCGCGAAGTTCTGCCCGAAGTCGTAGACGACCTCGCCGCTCGGGGCGACCGTGTGGGAGATCGGGGTGAGCTCCTGCTGCGCCCGCACGGGGGCGCCGTAGTCGGCGAGGATCTCGGGCGTGCCGCGCGGGGTCGTGAGGGCGGCGGGGCGCCAGGCGAGGGCATCCTCGTCGATCGTCGCGTCGTAGGTCTCGCCGTCGTACCACTCCGCCGCCCGGTAGCGGCCGCCGCTCGCGACCGACCAGCGCTCGTCGGTCGGGAGGAGCTCGACCGATCCGTCGTCGTACTCGACGTGCAGCTCGCAGAGGAACGCCTGCCGGTCGGCGGCGATCCGGCTCGTGCGGCGATAGGTGAACGACCCGACCGCCCAGCCGCCGCCGACGACGACCCGCAGCTCGTTGTCGCCCGCCGCCAGCAGCGAGGTCACGTCGTGCGTCTGGTACTGCAGCTGGTGCTCGTAGGAGGTGAGTCCGGGCGCGAAGTAGGCGTCGCCCACCTTCGATCCGTTGAGCTCGAGCTCGTAGATGCCGAGCGCGGTGGCTTCGAGCCAGGCCCGCGTCACGCCCTTGCTCGTCGAGAAGGAGCGACGCGCGAGCATCGGCGCGGGCGACGCGTTCTTCGGAAAGTCGATCGTCGCATCGGTGATCCACCGCGCGACCCACGGGGTGTCGAGCCGCCCGGTGCGGAACGACGCCTCCGCGGTCGCCGTCTCGCCCGAGCGTCCGGTGGCGACGACCGTGACGGGGTACTCGGTGAACGGCGCCACGGTGCCGCCGAACCGCGTCGTGATCTGATCGTCGGTCTCGACCGCCCAGTCCCCCGACGAGATGCGGGCCGACGCGAGAGCCTCCCCGGAGACGTCGGACGAGAGCGCGAACCCGATCCGCGGCGGGGCATCCGTGACGAGCCCCTCGGCGAGCCCGTCGAGAGTGAGCGCTGAGATCTTCACGCGCGCTCCTTCTTCGGGCGCGAGAGGATGCGGCGCAGGCCCCGGATCGGATGCCCGGTGGCGATGTCGGCGAGCCCTTCGGCGACCTCGTACGGGAACGCCCCGGCCGACGACATGGCGAGCGACCGCAGCGAGGCGGACGGCATCATGCGCATCACGAAGTAGCTGTTCTTCACCTTGGCGTCGCGGTCGAGCGAGGCGGGCAGTCGCAGCGCGGCGAGGTGGTCACGCCTCATGGCGCCGATGATCGCGTCACCGACGAGCCGGCCGACGAGGGTGCGGCGGGCGTCGGTGAGCCGGGTCTCGAGCGTGAGGCGACGACGCGCCGGCAGGGTCGGGATGTCGCGGCCGAGCAGCGCGGGGAAGGCGGCGGGGATGCCGACGGGCGGCGTCGCATACGCCTCCTCGACGGCCGCCGGGTACGGCGAGCGCGGGGCGGTGCCCGACGTCACGCGCAGCGGAGCAGACAGCCGGATGTCGGCCGCCGACGCCGCGACCAGCACCTCGTAGTCGCCGTTCTCGAGCACCCAGTCGTGCCGCGCGACGTTCCAGTACGCGAGGTCGTCGAGCGCGAAGTCCAGCTCGACGACGGCCTCCCCTCCCGCGGGCACGAAGACCCGCGCGAACGACCGCAGCTCCTTGTCGGCCTTGAACACGCCATCCCGGTTGTTGCGCACGTAGAGCTGCACCACCTCGGTGCCGTCGCGCGCCCCTCTGTTCGTAATGGTCGCGCGCACCCGCACCACACCGTCGTCGAGGGTTACGGCCATGTTGCAGTAAGCGAAAGTCGTGTACGAGAGCCCGTGGCCGAACGGGAACCGCAGCGCCGTGCCGGCCTTGTCGTAGTACCGGTAGCCGACGTAGATCGACTCGGCGTAGAGCGCGAGCTCGCTGCGGTTGTAGTCGGCGGCGGCGCTCGAGCTGTCGGCATCCAGCGGCCAGCTCTCGGTGAGCTTCCCCGAGGGCGTCGCGTCGCCGAACAGCAGGTCGGCGGCGGCGTCGCCCCCGCGCATGCCGGGCAGTCCGAGGTGCAGGATGGCGGCCACGTCGTCGGCGAACGGCAACTCGACCGGCGCCCCGGCGAACAGCACGACGACGACGCGGGCACCGGTCGCGATGACGGAGGACGCGAGCGCGAGCTGCGCGTCGTCGAGGCGGAGGTGCTCGCGGTCGAAGCCCTCGCTCTCTTCGAAGTCGGTGAGCCCGAGGAACAGCAGCACGGTGTCGTCCGCCGTGGCTGCGTCGACGCCGTAGCGGTACGCGATGCCGCGGCGGTCGAAGGCGTCCCGCACCGACAGGACCGAGGTGGGGTTGATGAGCCACGACCCCGCCCCCTGGAACCGCAGGTTCTCGAACAGCTCCCCCGCGACGAGCAGCTCGGCGTCGGGCGCCAGCGGCAGCGTGCCGTCGTTGGTGAGCAGCACCGCCCCCTCGGTCGCGATGCGACGGGCGAGCTCGGCGTGCGCCTCGGGATCGTGGGGCGCCACCTCCGGGGCCGCACCGACGCGATCGACGAGGCGCAGCATCCGCTCGACCGACGTGTCGAGGTCGTCGACCAGCAACTCCCCCGATGTGACGGCCGCGACGAGCGTGCGACGGTTGTGCTCGACCTGCCCCGGCATGTCGAGGTCGCATCCCGCGGCGACGCCGGCGACCCGGTCGCGCGTCGCACCCCAGTCGGTCATGACGACGCCGTCGAACAGCCACTCGTCGCGCAGGACCGTCGTGAGCAGCTCGCGGTTCTCCGACGCGAGAACGCCGTTGATCTTGTTGTAGGCGCACATCACCGTCCACGGCTCGGCCTCGGTGACGACCCGCTCGAACGCCCGCAGGTAGAGCTCACGCAGGGCGCGCTCATCCACGAGGCTGTCGCCGACGAACCGGTAGTTCTCGTTCGAGTTGGCGGCGAAGTGCTTCACCGACGCCCCGACGCCGACCGACTGCAGGCCGCGCACGAAGGCGCTTCCGAAGACGCCGGACACGAGCGGATCTTCGGAGTAGTACTCGAAGTTGCGACCGCACAGCGGGCTGCGCTTGAGGTTGATGCCGGGGGCGAGCACGACATCCACCCCCGCGTCGCGCGCCTCGCGCCCGATCGCCTCCGCCATCCGGTACGCGTTCTCGGGGTTCCACGAGGTGGCGACGCTCGCCGCCGTCGGGAACGCCGTCGAGTGCTCGTTGTCGCCGATCGCGAAGCCGCCCGCCGCCTCGCGCACCCGGCGCACCCCGTGCGGCCCGTCGGTGAGGAAGAGCGACCGGATGCCGAGCCGCGGGATCGCGTTGGTGCGCCAGGCATCCACCCCCTCGACGAGCAGCGCCTTCTCGTCGAGCGTGAGCGCTTCGACGAGCGTGGCGGTGGCGTCAGTGGTGGCGTCGGTCATCGCACTCCCTTGATGCGCGATGTCGCGACGCCGCACGCGAGCGAGACGCCCGCGCCGACGAGAAAGAGCAGCGTGTAGTTGGGCTCGCCCGCCGACGCGATCGCGAGCAGGCCCGCGCCGAACACCGGGGCGAGCGCGGTCGAGAGGGTGGCGGCGAGGTTGTACGTCGTCATCCATCGCCCCGCCTGCTCGCGCTGCGGCACGAGGTCGCTCGCCATCGCGACGTCGAC
>NZ_JBMRCP010000106.1:0-25177 GCF_057350545.1 Pseudolysinimonas sp.
GGGTTCCCGTGGTGGGGCGGCGTGATCGTCGGCATCGTGGCGGCGCTCATCTTCGCGCTCATCCTCGGCATCCCGACCCTGCGGCTGCGCGGCGACTACCTCGCCATCGTGACGATCGCGGCGGCCGAGGTCGTGCGGCTCACGTTCCTCACGTCGGCGTTCGACGACGTGACGGGCTCCGCCGACGGCCTCTCGGGCTACCACGGGGAGTTCCGCGCCCAGAACCCGATCCCGGCGGGCTCCTACGGCTTCGGTCCGTGGACCTACAACGAGATCGGCTGGTGGGTGCGCATCCTCGGGTTCATCGCGCTCGTTCTCGCCGTGATCGTCGTCTACCGGCTCGTCAACAGCCCGTGGGGTCGCGTGCTCAAGGGCATCCGCGAAGACGAGGATGCCGTGCGCTCGCTCGGCAAGAACGTGTTCGCCTACAAGCTGCAGGCGCTGCTCCTCGGTGGCGGCATCGCCGCGGTGGGCGGCATCCTCTACGCGATGGACCGCAACGTGAACTCGGGGGTCTACGTGACCTCGCTGACGTTCTTCGTCTACACCGCACTCCTCCTCGGCGGCGCGGCGACGGTCTTCGGCCCCCTTGTCGGGTCGGTCATCTTCTGGGTACTGCAGACCTTCATCGGCAACCTGCTCCCGGCGCTCGTGTCGGCCGACATCCTGCCGTTCATGACCACGATCCAGGCGGCGACGGTGCGGTTCATCCTCACCGGCATCGCGCTCATGCTCATCGTCATATTCAGGCCTCAGGGCATCCTCGGCAACAAGAAGGAGCTGACCTTTGTCAAGTGACTCCTCCCCCCAGCCTCCGGTCGCCCGGGAGAAGGCGACGGGGCTCCACAAGGGCGAGATCCGGCCGGGTGTCGAGAAGACCGACCCGATCCTCATCGCCGACGGCGTGCGCCGTACGTTCGGTGGCCTCACCGCCGTCGACGTCGAGCACCTCGAGATCCCGCGCAACGCGATCACGGCGCTCATCGGCCCGAACGGCGCCGGCAAGACCACGCTGTTCAACCTGCTGACGGGCTTCGACAAGCCCGACCAGGGCGACTGGACCTTCTCGGGCACGTCGATCTCCGGCGTCCCGGCGTTCAAGGTCTCGCGGCTCGGCCAGGTGCGCACGTTCCAGCTCACGAAGGCGCTCGGGCTGCTCACCGTCATGGACAACATGAAGCTCGGAGCGAAGGGACAGCTCGGCGAGCGGTTCTTCTCCGCGCTCATCCCGGGACTGTGGCGCAAGCAGGACGCCGAGTTCGAGGAGCGGGCGATCGACCTGCTCACGCGCTTCAAGCTCGACGCGAAGCGCGACGACTTCGCGGCCTCGCTCTCGGGCGGGCAGCGCAAGCTCCTCGAGATGGCCCGTGCGCTCATGAGCGAGCCGAGTCTCGTCATGCTCGACGAGCCGATGGCCGGGGTCAACCCGGCGCTGACGCAGTCGCTGCTCGAGCACATCCTCGACCTCAAGGAACAGGGGATGACGGTGCTGTTCGTCGAGCACGACATGCACGTCGTGCGTCACATCGCCGACTGGGTGATCGTGATGGCGGAGGGACGCATCGTCGCCGAGGGTGACCCGCAGACCGTCATGAAGAACCCGGCCGTCGTCGACGCCTATCTCGGCGCCCACCAGGACGTCGACCTCGGCGTCGTCACCGGACGCTACGCCGCCGACGGCACCCCGACGCTGACGGCGGAGGAGATCCTCGCCGAGGGCGAAGCCGAACTCGAACACGAGGAGGACGCCAAGTGAGCGCCGCCACCGCCACCGCTCCTGTCGTCATCGAGGTGAACGATGTCACCGCGGGCTACCTGCCGGGCGTGAACATCCTCAACGGCTGCTCCCTCGTGGCACGCCAGGGTGAGCTCATCGGCATCATCGGTCCGAACGGCGCGGGCAAGTCGACACTGCTCAAGGCGATCTTCGGCCAGGTGAACGTACGATCGGGCTCGATCACGCTCGAGGGCGACGAGATCACCAACCTGAAGGCGAACAAGCTGGTCGCCCGTGGCGTCGGGTTCGTGCCGCAGAACAACAACGTGTTCCAGAGCCTCACGATCGAAGAGAACCTGCAGATGGGTCTCTTCCAGAAGCCGAGGATCTACGCGGAGCGACTCGAGTTCGTGACCGGCATCTTCGCCGAGCTCGGCAAGCGCCTCAAGCAGCGCGCCGGGTCGCTCTCGGGCGGTGAGCGGCAGATGGTCGCGATGTCGCGTGCGCTCATGATGGACCCGAAGGTGATCCTGCTCGACGAGCCGTCGGCGGGTCTGTCGCCGGTGCGTCAGGACGAGGCCTTCATCCGCGTCTCGGAGATCAACAAGGCCGGCGTGACCACGATCATGGTCGAGCAGAACGCCCGCCGCTGCCTGCAGATCTGCGACCGCGGCTATGTGCTCGACCAGGGCCGCGACGCGCACACGGCGACCGGGCGCGAGCTGCTCGACGACCCGAAGGTCGCGGAGCTCTACCTGGGCACTCTGGGCGCCTAGCAGCCCCCTAAACGGCCCCGGCATCCGATGGGGTGTCCGGGGCCGTTTTCGTGCGTCAGGCGGGCGCGCAGGGGGCGAGAGCATCGATTCGCGTCGAGATCACCCGCGTGAGAGCACGATCTCGACGCAGATCGGGGTTCTCGGCCGCCAGCACAGGGAAAGCCCCCCGGCCCGAAGGCCGAGGGGCTTTCCTGATGCAGAGACTGCTGTATCTGCGGTGGGACTCAGTACGCGCCGTACGTGTTGTCCTCGCCGAAGACGTAGATGCCGATCGAGGCCTCGGTCGGGTCGCCCACCTCGTCGAAGGTGATCGGGCCCGAGACGCCGTCGTAGTCGGCGACGCCACCGCTGAGGATGATGTCGGCGCAGTCCGCGAACGTGTCGCACGGGGTGCCGTCACCGGCACCGCCCGAGACCTCCTGGAGCTTCGCAGCGACCGTCGCACCGTCCGTCGCGCCGCCGGCGGCGAGCGAGGCGAGCGCGAGCAGGATGACCGCGTCGTACGACTCAGCCGCGTAGCTGAACTCGGTCAGCGCTTCGCCGCCGTCCTCGGCCACCCACGCCTGGAGGGCGTCGGTGAAGTCGGTGATGGCGTCGATCGACAGGCCGGGCAGGGTGCCCTTGGCGCCGGTCAGCGAGCCGGCCGGGAACTCGTCACCGAAGTTGGCGAGGTTGCCGTCGACGAAGTAGAGCTTGTCGGCCGGGATCTTGCCGAACAGGCTCGGGAGGATCGACTTGACCTCTTCGAACGTGATCAGCGCGATCGCGTCGGGGTCGGCCGCGAGGACCTCCTGGATCTGGGCGTCGAAGTTGCTGTCACCCGTGTTGTACGTCGGGGCCGCGACGACCTCGCCGCCGGCGGCCTCGAAGGCCTCCGTGACGTACTTCGCCAGGCCCGTGCCGTACGAGTCGTTGAGCACGATCAGACCGAGGGTCTGGTTGCCGTCCTCGGCGATCAGGTTGCCGAGCACCTCGCCCTGGAGCACGTCCGACGGGGCGGTGCGGAAGTACAGCCCGTTGTCGTCGTAGCTCGTGAAGGCGTCCGAGGTGTTCGCCGGGGAGAACAGGATGGTGCCGGCGCCGACGACCTGGTCGATGAACTGCAGCGAGACGCCCGAGGACGCGGCGCCGATGATGGCGGTCGGGTCGAGCGCGAGGATACGCGGAGCCTCGGTCTCGTACGCCTTGTTGTCGGTGTTACCCGAGTCGCCGTACTCGACGTCGATGGTGAGGCCGGTCGCGTCGCTGTACTCGTTGACCTGGGCGACGGCGTAGCCGACGCCGGCCTCCTCGGGCGGGCCGAGGAAGGCGAGGTTGCCGGTCTGCGGGAGCAGCGTTCCGAGCTGCATCGTGTAGTCGGCGATGGCCGTGGGCTCGGCCTCGGGCTCCTCGGTCGCAGCGCAGCCGCCGAGCACGAGGGCGGTGGTCGCGAGGATCGCAACACCGCCGAGCGTGGTCTTGAGGCTCCGCGACTTGAACGTCGTGATGCTCATGTCACTCCTTATGAGTGTTTGTAGACAGGACACTTATAGGTCGGACGGGTCCGACCGTTTCGATAACCGTAGTCCCGAGAAGCACTCCATACGATTCGTTGCTGTTTCAGCCGTGTAACGCGACGGAATCGTTACTTTTCGTGATCTGAGCGGCGGCGTCGATCAGCCGACGACCACCGCGACGCCGGAGTACTTGTTCTCGGCGTTGTACACGACGATCTGGTACGTGCCGCGCAGCGGATCACCGGCCGCATCGAGGTTGGTCGAGCCGCTGATGCCGTCGTAGTCGACATCTGGCTGCGTGACGAGCACGTCGATGCACTCGCCGAAGCTCGTGCACTTGATGCCGCCGATCGACGCGGTGCCGAGCTCCCTGGCGATCGACTCGCCGCCGTCGTCACCCGCGAGCACGGCGGCGAGCGCCGCGAGCACGGTGGCATCGTAGGCCTCCGCGGCGTAGCGCGGATCGCCGAGGCCCGGATCCTCCTGCTTGAGCTTCGCGACGAACGCCGCATCGGCCACTGCACCCTCGAGGATGCCGTTGACGCCGTTCAGGAGGCCGCTCGGCAGAGCCTGCGAGTAGTCGGCGAGGTTCTGGCTGGTCAGCCAGAGCCTCGCACCGCCGTAGCCGGCTGCCGAGAGTTGCGTGATCAGCGCCTTCGTCTGGTCGGCGTTGTCCGGCGTCGCGAGGACGACGGCGTCCGGCTCGACGCCCTTGACCTCTTCGAGGGCGGCGGCGAGGGCCTCGGCGTTCGCGTCAGCCGCCACCCCGATCGCCACGAAGTCGAGGGGCACCTCACGCGCCGCGGAGATCGCCGCCTCGAAGGCGACGGCGAGCGAGCCACCCAGGTCGCCTTCGCGATAGAGCAACGCCACCGACTCGATGTCGTCGCTCGACGAGAACCGATCGGCGAGCACGAGCGCCTGATGGGGGTAGGAGGGGATGGTGCGGAAGAAGATGTCGGCGTCGTCGAGGGCGGTGAGCTGCGGGTAGGTCGCCGCGGGCGAGATGAGCGGGATGCCGGCGTCGGCCGCAGGTCCGAGCAGGCGCTGCGCGAGCACCGACGACGAGGGGCCGATGACGACGTCGACGTCCTGCTCGACGAACGCGGCGAAAGACTCTTCCGCCTTCTGCGTCGTCGCGTCACCGGAGTCGAGGCTCACGACGACGATCGGCTGGCCGTTGACGCCGCCCGCAGCGTTGATGTCGCGGGCGGCGGCCCGAACGCCGGCGACCTGCGCGGGCGAGAGGAAGGCGAGCGGCCCGGACGCCGGGAAGAGGGTGCCGATCTTGAGCACCCCGTCGCCCGTCGGGGTGGGCGTGACCGTCGGCGTGGGCGTCGGGGTCGGCGTGGACGCGCCGCACGCACTGAGCGCGGTCAGCGCGAGGGCGACGAGCGTCGCGAGAGCTGCTCGGGCGAGCGGACGCGGCATCCAGGACTCCTTCCAGCGGAACGGTGGCCACCCTATCCCGCGGCCGGGGCACGCTCGGGGAGGCACGGCGACCGGACGGAGCGCTTGACGAGGCGTCAGACGCGCTCGAGCATCGCCCGCCTCGGGGGGCGGGAGGCGACGATCATGTCGGTCGTCAGCACGGCGAGCGCCACCCAGACCAGCCCGAATCCGATCCAACGTTCGAGCGGCATCGGCTCCTGCAGGATCAGCCAGCCGAAGAAGAACTGCAGAACCGGGGCGAGGAACTGCGTCATGCCGAGAGCGACGAGCGGGATGCGGCGCGCGCCCGCCGCGAACAGCAGGAGCGGCACGGTGGTCGCGACACCCGCGAAGAGCATCGCGACGGCGTGCCCGAGGCCGTGCTGGCCGAACTGCACGCCGCCGCCGATCACGCCGACGAGCACGAGCTGCACGATCGCGAGAGGTGTGAGCCACGCGGTCTCGAGGGTGAGGCCGCCGATCGCGTCGACCTTGGGTCCCACGATGCGCTTGATGAGCCCGTAGAAGCCGAAGCTGAAGGCGAGGATGAGCGCGATCCAGGGCACCGTCCCGTAGCCGATCGCGATCACGAGGATGGCGACAGCGGCGATACCGAGGGCGATCCACTGGGGCAGCCGCACCTTCTCGCGCAGCACGAGCACGCCGAGCAGGACCGTCACGATCGGGTTGATGAAGTAACCGAGCGACGACTCGATGACGTGCCCGGAGAGTGCGCCGAAGACGAACGTCTGCCAGTTGATGTAGATGGCGGCAGCCGCGGCGAGCATGAGCAGCGCCGTGCGGCGATCACGCACGAGCACGAGGAACGGGCCCCAGCCCCGCGTGGCCGTGAGCAGCAGCACCGAGAAGATCAGCGACATGATCACCCGGAAGGCGACGACCTCGAACGGACCCGACGGTGGCAGCAGAAGGAAGTACGCGGGGAGAAAGCCCCAGAGCACGTAGGCGGCGACGGCGAAGAGGAGGCCCGACCTGCTCGGCGAGGTCGGAGCGGGAGGCACCGGATCAACCTACCCCCGCGGGCATCCGCGCGCCGGACGCGGCGATGTGGCGGGACGACGAAGGCCCCGCACCTGAGCGCGGGGCCTTCGGTTCAGCTGATGTCAGCCGATGACCGCGAGCACGTCGCGGGCCGAGAGGACGAGGAGGTCCTGGCCCTGGTACTTGACCTCGGTTCCGCCGTACTTGGAGTAGATGACCTTGTCGCCGACCTTGACGTCGAGCGGCACGCGGTTGCCGTTGTCGTCGATGCGACCGGGTCCGACCGCCACGACCTCGCCCTCCTGGGGCTTCTCCTTCGCGGTGTCCGGGATCACGAGACCCGACGCGGTGACCTGCTCGGCGTCGACCTGCTGGATGACGATGCGATCCTCGAGCGGCTTGATGGAGACCGACACAATGACCTCTTTCTGGAAGCTCTGCTTCGTGAAGTTCGAAAGTTGGCACACTCCGACTGAGAGTGCCAGAGACAACCCTAGCGGGTGATTAGCAGTCGTACAACGCGAGTGCCAGCGGCCGGGGCAGGAGAATGGCCGCATGGATGTCGCCGACCTGCGCCGCCTGCTCTCGACCGAGGGGCTCCGGCTCCTCGACGAGGTGGGCCGTCTCGAGGCGACCGCCGACGTCGTGCGCACGGTGTCGAAGCTGCGCAAGGAGGGGCACGACGGAGGCCTCGTCGCCGCGGTGCTCGAGCAGGCGCGGCTGCGTGCCCGGGCGGTGCCGAAGTTCGGCGAGTTCGCCGACCGGATGCTGTTCACCCCCGCGGGGCTCGAGCAGACGACACGACTCCGGGTCGCCGCCCTGCACGCCGGCCGCTTCGCCGAGGCCGGGATCGATGTCGTCGCCGACCTCGGCTGCGGGATCGGCGCCGACGCCCTCGCCCTCGCGGCGCTCGACCTCGGGGTCGTCGCCGTCGAGCGCGACGAGCTCACCGCCGCGGTCGCGTCGTTCAACCTCGCACCGTTCCCGCAGGCCCGCGTCGAGCTCGGGAACGCCGAAGACGCCGACCTCGCCGGCATCGGCGGCGTCTGGCTCGACCCGGCCCGGCGCGACGGGGCCACGCGTCTCGCCGACCCCGCCGACTGGTCTCCGAGCCTCGACTGGACCTTCGACCTCGCGCGCCGCCTGCCCGCAGGCATCAAGCTCGGCCCCGGCCTCGACCGCGCGCTCCTCCCCGAGGGGATGGAGGCACAGTGGATCTCGGTCGATCGGGAGGTCGTCGAGCTCGTGCTCTGGTCGGGCGTCCTCGCGCGCGACGGGGTCGGCCGGGCGGCGCTCGTCCTCGGGGCACACGGCGCCGCGGAGCTCACGGCGGCGACCGACTCCGACGACGTCGACGCGGGCGAACTCGGCGGTTACCTCGTGGAACCCGACGGCGCCGTCATCCGCGCCCGGCTCATCGGCGATCTGGCGCGCTCCCTCGACGGCAGGATGCTCGACGCCACGATCGCCTGGATCACGACGGATGCGCAACCCGAGACGCCCTTCGGGCAGACCTTCCGCGTGCTCGAGCGTTTCCCGCTCGACGTGAAGACGCTCAAGCGCGAACTCGCCGCGCGCGGCATCGGCACGCTCGAGATCAAGAAGCGCGGAGTCGACATCGACCCCGCGCAGTTCCGCACGAGACTCGCGCTGTCCGGGGAGGCGAGCGCGACGCTCGTGCTCACCAGGATCGCGGGCTCACGCGCCGCGATCCTGGTCGAGCGAACCTGACCCGAGGGGTCAGCTGTACGACGAGATGGTGCCGATCGTCGAGAACATGATCCCGAAGAAGATCAGGTAGCCGACGACGATGAGCACCGTGAGGCCGGTGAACGCGTAGCCGATGATGAGACCGGCGAGCGCGAGCCCGTCGCCCCCCTCGCCCGTGCGCTTGATCTGGCCGCGCGCGATGTGGCCGCAGATGATGCCGCCGAGCGGCACGACGAACGCGAGCACGAGGGCGACGATCGCGAGGGTGTTCGTCGGCGGCGCGTAGTAGCCCTGCGCCGGCTGGCCGTAGGCGGGGTACGTCGGCTGAACCGGCGGGGCGGGGGCGGCGGGCGGCGGGGTCACGCCGTCGGCCGGCGGAACGGGCGGGACCGGGGGCTGAGGATCGGACATGGCCTCAAGTCTGCACCACGGTCACCGGAAGCGTGGAGTCCGCGCCGAAGTCTGCCGAGGGTGCATGACCGTGAGACATCAGGCGCGCGCCGAGGGCCGCGATCATCGCGCCGTTGTCGGTGCACAGCGACAGGGGTGGGATGCGCAGCGCGATCCCGGCAGCCGCCGCGCGTTCGGTCGCGAGGGCGCGCACCCGGGCGTTCGCGACGACTCCTCCCCCGAGCAGCAGGCGCGGCACCCCGAGGTCTCGGCACGCCGCGATCGCCTTCGCCGTGAGCACGTCGGCGACGGATTCTCGGAACGACGCGGCGACATCCGGGATCGACACCTCGCCCCCGGCCTGCTCGACGTAACGGGCGACGGCGGTCTTCAGCCCGGAGAACGAGAAATCGTAGCGGTGCTTCTCGAGGTCTTTCGCGTGCGTCAGGCCGCGCGGGAAACGGATCGCCTCGCGGTCGCCCTTCGCCGCCTCGGCGTCGATGCGCGGGCCTCCGGGGTAGGGCAGGCCGAGCAGGCGCGCGACCTTGTCGAAGGCCTCCCCCGCGGCGTCGTCGATCGTCTCGCCGAGCAGTTCGACGTCGTCGGTGAGGTCGCGCACGAGCAGGAGCGACGTGTGACCTCCGCTCACGAGGAGCGCGACGGTCGGCAGCTCGAGCTCTCCCCCGTCGTCACGCAGCAGGTCGGCGCCGACGTGCCCGACGAGGTGGTTGACGCCGTACAGCGGCTTGTCGAGCGCGAGCGCGAGCGCCTTCGCCGCGCCGACGCCCACCATGAGCGCGCCCGCGAGCCCGGGACCGGCGGTGACGGCGATCGCGTCGAGATCGTCGAGCGCCACCCCCGCTTCGGCGAGTGCCGCCTCCAGGGTGGGACGGAGCGCCTCGAGGTGGGCGCGCGCGGCGACCTCCGGCACGACGCCGCCGTAGCGCGCGTGCTCGTCCATGCTCGACGCGATGACGTTCGCGAGCAGCTCCGTGCCGCGGACGATCCCGATCCCGGTTTCGTCGCACGAGGTCTCGATGCCCAGCACGAGCGGGCCCGTCATGCCGGCACCGTCTCGGGTTCGGGCACCGCGAGGCGCATGATGACGGCGTCGATCCCGCCACGGTAGTAGCGCGGGCGCACGGCGATCTCGACGAATCCCAGGCTCTCGTAGAGCGCTCGCGCCCCCGGGTTGTCGGCACGCACCTCGAGGAACACCTCGGTCGCCCCGCGCCGGCGTGCCTCGTTCAGCAGCGCCAGGATGAGCGTCCGACCGAGTCCGCGGCGCCGGGCGCGCTCGGCGACCGCGATCGTCTGGATGTCGCCCTGCCCGCTGCCGTCCGGCGCGAGCAGCCCGGCGTAGCCGTCGAGGCCGCCGTCCTCGGCGATCGCGACGAGGTAGTGCCCGTGCTCTCCCGCCACCTCGCGCGCCATCGACTCGGTCGACCACGCGTCGTCGGGGAACATCGCGGTCTCGAGCACCATGATCGCCGACACGTCGTCGGCGGTCGCTCTGCGCAGCATCCAGCTCACGGTTGCGCCTTCACCGTCACGTCCGGGGCGCGCAGGTACAGCGGCTCGTCGGGGCCGAGCGGACGGCCTGCGGCGAGCAGCAGTTCGGCGACGAGGCCGAGGGATGCCGCACTCACCGTGGGCGGGTCGAGGATCGGCACTCCGGGGTGGAGACTCGCGAGCGCATCCGCCGCTCCGTCACGATCGGCCAGGGCCGGACCCTCGACACGCGTGACCTGCGGGTCGTAGAGGCTCCAGGCGACCTCGCGGCGACGGGCGTCGGTGACGACGAGCACTCGGGCGTCGTGGCCGTAGGCGATCGCGTCGTGAGAGACGACGGGGTGCACGGGGGCGCCGATGCCGAAGGCGAAGGCTCGCGCGGCGGCGATCCCGACCCGCAGCCCGGTGAACGGACCCGGACCCATCCCGGCGACGACACCGGCGATGTCGCGCGGGGCGACCCCGGCATCCCGCAGCACGTCTCGCAGGAGGCTGCCGATCGCCTCGGCGTGGCGGCGGGTGCCCGGCTCGTCGGCCTCGGCGAGCACGCGTCCCCCGGCGACGAGCGCGACGCTCGTCCCCGCGGAGGTGTCGATCGCGAGCAGCACCTGACCAGCGTACGTTCCACGAAGGGTCGCCGTTGGGGCACCCGAGCGGCTAGGTAGGCCCTAAGAGCGACCCCTCGCGTCACGCGGAGGCGAGAAGGTCGTCGAGAGATCCCCAGCGGGGGCCGTGGCCGGTGATCGTGACGTCGCGGGAGTCGTCGGCGGCGTCGCGCGCGATCGCGACGTCGATCCACGAGTCGCTGACGCCGTCGAGCTTCCCCGACCCCCACTCGACGACGACGATCGCGCCGTCGTAGTCGAGGTCGAGGTCGTCGAGCTCCCGGGCCGTCGCCAGGCGGTACGCGTCGACGTGCACGAGCGGCACGCCCGCCGCGGTGGGGTGTTCGCGCGCGAGCACGAAGGTCGGGCTCGTCACGGCGCCGCGGGCTCCGAGCGCGGCGCCGAGGCCGCGCGTGAGGGTCGTCTTGCCGGCGCCGAGCGGACCGTCGAGCACGAGGAGGTCGCCCGCGGCGAGCAGCCCGGCGAGTGCGGCGCCGAGCGCCTCCATCGCCTCGGCGTCGGCGACGCGCAGGCGGGTCGTCATCCGACCGGGACCCGCGGCACCCGCGACCCGACGCGCGTGACGATCTCGTAGCCGATCGTGTCGGCCGCGCGCGCCCAGTCCTCGGCGCCGGGGGCTCCACGCGTCGGGTCTCCCCAGAGCACGACGCGGTCGCCGACCTCGACGGGGGCGTCGCCGACGTCGACGAGGAACTGGTCCATCGCGATACGCCCCACCTGCCGGAAGACCTGTCCGCGGATCGCGACCGTCGCCCGGCCGGAGGCCGCGCGCGGGATCCCGTCCGCGTAGCCGAGCGGAACGAGGGCGAGAGTCGTCTCGCGGTCGGTGCGGTCGAGGAAGCCGTACGACATCCCCGCCCCCGGCGGCACGCGTCGCACTGCCGCCACCGAGGCCGTCAACTCCATGACGGGCCGCAACCCCATCGCGGCGGGGTCGGCGCCGTCGGAGTGCGCGAGGCCGTACAGCCCGATGCCGAAGCGCACGAGATCGAGCCGGTCCGCCGGGCGGGTGAGCGCGGCCTGCGTCGAGGCGAGGTGCCGCAGTTCCGGCTCGAGTCCCGCGGCACGGGCGGCGTCGACGAGTTCGCCGAAGAGGGCCGCCTGCGCGTCGTCGTCGGCGGCGGAGGTGTTCGACAGGTGCGAGAACAGGCCGCGCACCCGCAACCTGCCGTTCCGCTCGTGGTCGGCGGCGCGGCCGAACGCCTCGAACGCGTCCACAGGTGCGAAGCCGTTCCGAGCGAGGCCCGTGTCGACCTTGAGGTGCACGGTCGCCCCGGCGGCGGCCGCACGCTCGAGCTGATCGATCGTGCTCACGCCGAGGTCGATGTCGTGCGCGACGGCGGCGTCGGTGTCGAGGTCGTCGCCGTGCAGCCAGGCCAGAAGCGGGGTGCGGATGCCGGCCGCCCGCAGCGCGAGCGCCTCGCCGAGATCGGCGACGCCGAGCCAGTCGATGCCCTCCTCTTCGAGCGCGCGGGCGACGAGCAGCGCGCCGTGGCCGTAGGCGTCGGCTTTGACGACACCCATCACCGCCGCGGGCGCGACCTTCCCGCGCAGGATGCCGACGTTCGACCGCAGCGCGGCGAGGTCGATCCTGGCCTCGCGCATCACCGGGCGCTCCTCATCACAGCGACTCCACGACGACCTGCGCGATCGCGACGCCCGCATCGTGCGACATCGAGAGGTGCAGTCGCGTGATTCCCTGGCGGGCCGCGATCTCCGCGGCGGCGCCCGTGAGCTTCATCGTCGGGTTGCCGTGCTCATCCGACACGACCTCCATGTCGTGCCAGGTGACGCCCGTCGACTCGCCGAGGGCCTTCATGAGCGCCTCCTTCGCCGCGAATCGACCCGCGAGCGACCGCAGCGGCAGCCCACGTTCGCTCTCGGCGAACAGGCGCTCCTCGAGCCGCGGCGTGCGCCCGACGGCGCGCTCGAAGCGCGCGAGGTCGACGATGTCGACGCCGATCCCCGCGATCATGGGCGGTTACTCGACCGTGACCGACTTGGCGAGGTTGCGCGGCTGGTCGACGTCGAGACCCTTCGCCGTCGCGAGCTCCATCGCGAACACGTGCAGCGGCACGACCGCGAGAAGCGGCTCGAAGAGCGGCGCCGCGAACGGGATGCGGATGACCTCGTCGACGAAGGGCAGCACCTCGACGTCGCCGATCTCGGCGACCGCGATGACCCGCGCGCCGCGCGCACGGATCTCCTGGATGTTCGAGACGACCTTCGCGTGCAGCGAGTTGGGGTCGCGCGGCGACGGCACCACGACGATCACGAGCTGCCCGGGCTCGATGAGCGCGATCGGGCCGTGCTTGAGCTCGCCCGCGGCGAAGCCCTCGGCGTGGATGTAGGCGAGCTCCTTGAGCTTGAGCGCGCCCTCGAGCGCGATCGGGTAGCCCGCGTGGCGGCCGAGGAAGAGCACCGACTGCACGTCGCCCATCCACTGCGCGAACTCGGCGATGCGCTCGCCCGACGACTCGACGACCTTCTCGAGCTTCGCCGGGATGTTCTGCAGCTCCTCGACGAGCTCCGCGATCGCGGGGGCGTCGAGTTTGCCGCGCACCGCGGCGAGGTGCAGCCCGAGCAGGTAGAGCGCGGTGATCTGCGCCACGAACGCCTTCGTCGAGGCGACCGCGACCTCCGGGCCGGCGTGGATGTACAGCACCGCGTCCGACTCGCGCGGGATGGTCGCGCCCTGCGTGTTGCAGATCGAGATCGTGCGCGCCCCGAGCTTCTTCGCATGCTGCACGGCGACGAGGGTGTCCATCGTCTCGCCCGACTGGCTCACCGACACGACGAGCGTGCGCTCGTCGATCACCGGGTCGCGATAGCGGAACTCATGGGCCAACTCGACATCCACCGGGATGCGCGCCCACGTCTCGATGCCGTACTTGCCGACGAGGCTCGCATACGCCGCGGTGCCGCAGGCGAGCACGACGATGCGGTCGATGTCGGTGAGGATGTCGGCCATCCCGTCGAGCTCGGGCAGCTTGACCGCGCCGTTCTCGATGCGTCCGATGAGCGTCTTCGCGACGGCATCCGGCTCCTCGCTGATCTCCTTCTTCATGAAGGTGGGCCAGCCGCCCTTCTCCGCCGCGGAGGCATCCCACGAGACCTCGAACTCCTTCGCGATCACCGGGTTGCCGGCGAAGTCGGTGACCTCGACGCCGTCGGGACGGATCGTGACGATCTGGTCCTGACCGACCTCGAGCGCCCGACGCGTGTGCTCGACGAATGCGGCGACGTCGGAGCCGAGGAAGTTCTCGCCCTCGCCGAGCCCGACGACGAGCGGCGAGTTGCGGCGAGCGCCGACGACGACGCCGGGCTGGTCCTGGTGCACCGCGAGGAGGGTGAAGGCGCCCTCGAGGCGCGCGACCGCACGGCGGAAGGCGGTCGTGAGGTCCCCGGTCTCGGCATAGAGCCGGCCGATGAGCAGAGCTGCGACCTCCGTGTCGGTCTCGCTCGAGAACTCCGCCCCGCTTTCGAGCAGCTCGCGCTTGAGCTCGGAGAAGTTCTCGATGATGCCGTTGTGGATGAGGGCGAGCCTGCCGCCGTCGCCCAGGTGCGGGTGGGCGTTCCCGTCCGTCGGGCCACCGTGGGTCGCCCAGCGGGTGTGGCCGATGCCGGTGTGACCATCGGGGATGGGAGCCTCCGCGAGCTCCTCGCTGAGGGCGCCGAGCTTGCCCGCCTTCTTGCGGGTGCCGAGGTGTCCGGCGTCGTCGAGCACCGCCACGCCCGCCGAGTCGTATCCGCGGTATTCGAGGCGCTTGAGCCCGCCCATGAGCACCTCGAGGGAGCTACCGGGGCCGACGTATCCGACGATGCCACACATAAGAGCCGATTCTATGTTTTCCTGGTGGGCGATGTCCGACCCCGGCTCCGCGAACGGCGGCTCCACACCTTTCCTCGAGATCGCTCGGGCGGAGTGGGCCGCTCTCGCCCCGACGACCCCGCTCCCACTCGGAGCCGGGGAGATCGAACGACTCCGGGGACTCGGCGACACGCTCGACCTCGCGGAGGTGGCCGAGGTCTACGTGCCGCTCAGCCGCCTGCTGTCGCTCTACGTCGCCGGAGCGCTGTCGACGGGCGCCGAGGTGCGCGAGTTCCTCGGCCAGGAGGCCCGGCCGACGCCGTTCGTCATCGGGGTCGCCGGTTCGGTCGCGGTCGGCAAGTCGACCACCGCCCGCCTGCTCAAGGAGCTCCTCTCCCGCTGGCCCGACACGCCGTCGGTCGAGCTCGTCACGACCGACGGCTTCCTGCTGCCCAACGCCGAGCTCGAGCGTCGCGGACTCATGGAGCGCAAGGGCTTCCCCGAGAGCTACGACCGCCGCGCGCTGCTGCGGTTCGTCTCCGAAGTGAAGAGCGGCGTCGAGGAGGTGCGCGCTCCGGTCTACTCGCACCTCGTCTACGACGTCACCGACGAGGAGGTCGTCGTGCGGCGGCCCGACGTGCTCATCGTGGAGGGGCTCAACGTGCTGCAGCCGCCGACGAGCGGGCGCCTGGCGGTCAGCGACCTGTTCGACTTCACGATCTACGTGGATGCCCGCACCGCCGACATCGAACGCTGGTACGTCGAACGGTTCCTGCGTCTGCAGCGGGGGGCGTTCGCCGACCCGTCGTCGTACTTCCACCGCTACGCCTCGCTCAGCGAGGAGGAGGCCGTCGCGCGCGCCCGGGAGATCTGGGGCGCGATCAACGGACCCAACCTCGAGGCGAACATCCTGCCCACGCGGGCGCGCGCGTCTCTCGTGCTGCGCAAGGGCCCCGATCACGCCGTGTCGAGCGTGCTCCTGCGCAAGCTCTGAGCGACTAGATCCTCTCGAGCACGAAGACCGGGATCTGCCGGTCGGTCTTGTCCTGGTAGTCGGCGTACGGCGGGTAGGCCGCGACCGCGCGCTCCCACCAGAGGTCCTTTTCGTCGCCGAACACCTCGCGCGCGCGGTAGTCGTGCTTCTGCGCCTCGTCCTGAAGTTCGACCACCGGCTGCGCGAGGATGTTGAAGTACCACTGCGGGTGCTTCGGAGCGCCGCCGAGCGACGCGACCACGGCGTAGACCCCGTCGTGCTCGACGCGCATGAGCGCCGTCTTGCGCAGCTTGCCCGACTTCGCGCCGAGCGTCGTGAGCACGATCACCGGCAGTCCGGTGTCGCGGAGCGTGAGCGCCTCGGTGCCCCCCGAGGCCTCATAGCGCTCCGCCTGCTCGCGGGCCCATGCGCTCGTGCTCGGTGCGTACTCGCCGTTCAGCGGCATCCGCTGCTCCTATCCGCTCGTGTAGCTGTCGACCAATTCTCCCCGAAGGTCGTAGGTGTAGCTGGCCGAGTAGTAGTCGTTGCTCAGTGAGATCGTGATCTGGGGCACACCGTCGGAGCCGGCGCGCACCGACGGGTAGTAGCTGTTCACCCGGTCCCAGCCGACGTCCGCCCGTGCCCGGCCGACGAGGTCGGCCACGATCGAGAAGTCGATGTCGGACGCGTCGAAGAGTCCGTCGATCGAGCCGGAGTACGGCCCGTCGTTCATCGCGCGCCCGTACCTCCACTGATACCGGTCCGTCGTCGTCGCACCGGGGCGGGTCGGTGCCTCGACGAGCACGTAGCTGTCGTAGAAGTACACCGCGACGAAGTCGTAGCCGCCGATCACCGCGGCGAGATCGTCGATCGCCTCCTGCTGGTGCAGTCCGGTGCGCATGTCGTTGCCGTCCCAGCGGCCCTGGGCGACGTTGGTCGCGGTCCAGCCGATCAGGCGGTATCCGGGAATGAGCACGAGCGCCGCGCCGGTGAGGATGAGCAGGATGGCGACGGCCCGCGACCACCACGGCACCGACTCCCGCCGAGCGCGGGGGGCCGCGACGGTCGAGTCAGCCGGGACCTGCTCGGCGTCGAGGGTCGTCCCCGTCGCCGGCACCGCTGTCGACGGGGGGTTGAGCACCGCGGCCGTCTGGACGGGGCGCGGACTCGTCGTGCTGATGATGCCCGGCGGCAGGCGCGACGCGACCGTCGGCAGCTTCTTCTGCAGGGTCGTGCTGCCCGCGATGCCTGCGACGGTGAGGATGACCGGGAGACCGATCGCCCAGACCACCGAGTACGTCGGGTCGCCCGTGACGATCGCGCCGATGATCGCGCCGAGCACCGCGCCGATCGCGAGTTGGAGCGCGATGCGGAAGATCGTCGCACCCACGCTCATGAGGCGATCACCCGCCGGGCCACGCCGGGGCCTCCTGCGGTACCGCGGCATCCTGCGGCGTGGCCCCCGGGCCCTTCGTGACGACCACCTGCGGGGCGTCGGCGGCGAGCCGCACGACCGTGACGAGCTCGCCCCGACCGACGAGCTTCCCGTCGTTCCGGTGCACCCGCACGCGGTCGTCCACCTCGTAGGCGGGCACGTCGGTCGACGCGACGACGAGCCGCACGTCGTAGGCCCACGCACCGTTGAGCTGACCGCCCGTCGCGCGCGACGAGCGCACACGCGCGAGGGTCTCGCGCCCGGCGGCGACGGCCTCCTCGACCTGGGTGGGCGCGACACGACGCCCGAAGACCGGCAGCACGACGGCGAAGACGCCGAACAGGATCGCGCCGAGAAGGCCGAGGACCGCGAGCGCGTACAGGGCGAGTCGCACCCCGATGTTCTCGGGATCCACGGCGTACGTGGCGCTCCCCGCCGCGACGACGACGACGACGAGCGACAGCAGCGCGAGGAGACCGAGCCTGAGCCGCATGGCCCGAAGATAGCGGTCGCGACCTCAGACCGCGAGGTGGGTCTTCACGACCTCGGCGAGCTGCGCCGCGATCGACTCCGCCGTCTCGGTGTCGGCGGCCTCGACCATGACCCGTATGAGCGGCTCGGTGCCCGACGGTCGCAGCAACACGCGTCCGGTCTCACCCAGGCGGGCTTCGGCGTCGCGCACCGCAGCCGCGACCGCCGGCTCGGAGGCGAGTCGAGCGCGGTCGACGCCGCGCACGTTCACGAGCACCTGCGGGAAGATCGTCATGACCGAGGCGAGCTCGGCGAGCGAACGGCCCGTGCGGGCGACCTCGGCCGCGAGCTGGAGCCCGGTGAGCAGTCCGTCCCCTGTCGTCGAGTGCTGCCGGAACACGATGTGCCCGGACTGCTCACCGCCGAGGGAGAGCCCGTGCTCGGCGAGCGCCTCGAGCACGTACCGGTCGCCGACCGCGGTCTCGAGCATCCGGATGCCGTGCTCGGCCATCGCGAGCTTGAGCCCCAGGTTGCTCATGACGGTCGCGACGAGGGTGTCGTCGGTGAGCTGGCCGCGTGCCCGGAGCGCGAGTGCGAGGATCGCCATGATCTGGTCGCCGTCGACGACCGCGCCGGTGTGGTCGACCGCGAGGCAGCGGTCGGCGTCGCCGTCGTGGGCGATGCCGAGGTCGGCGCCGAGCTCGAGCACCTTCGCCTGCAGCGGGCCGAGATAGGTGGAGCCGACGCCGTCGTTGATGTTGACGCCGTCCGGATCGTTGCCGATCACCGTGACGGTCGCACCGGCATCCGTGAAGAGCTGCGGCGAGATGCCCGCCGCCGCCCCGTGCGCGCAGTCGAGCACGACGTGCAGCCCGTCGAGACGCTGTCCGTCGAGGGTGCCGAGCAGATGCACGAGGTAGCGGTCCTCGGCGTCGGCGAACCGGCGGATGCGACCGACGTCGGCGCCGGTCGGCAGCAGCTCGGGGCTGGCGAGCGCCTCTTCGATTCTGTCTTCGACCTCGTCGGGCAGCTTCGTGCCGCCGTAGGCGAAGAACTTGATGCCGTTGTCCGGAGCCGGATTGTGCGACGCCGAGACGACGACGCCGAAGTCGGCGCCGATGTCGTCGACGAGGAACGCCGCCGCCGGGGTCGGGATGACCCCTGCGTCGAGCACGTCGATGCCCGAACTGGCCAGACCCGCCGCGACCGCGGCCGAGATGAACTCGCCCGAGATGCGCGGATCCCGTGCGAGCACCGCCCGCGGACGCCGACCCTCGGCGCGACGCCTCTCGGCGTGGCGACCCTGGGTCAGCACCGTCGCGGCAGCCTGCGACAGCTCCAGGGCCAGGTGCGCGGTGATGACCTCACCGTTCGCCAGGCCCCGGACGCCGTCGGTACCGAAGAGACGCGCCATGGGCGAGTCGACTCGATTAACGCTTCGAGAACTGCGAGGCCTTGCGGGCCTTCTTGAGACCGGCCTTCTTGCGCTCGATGACGCGGGCGTCGCGCGTGAGGAAGCCGGCCTTCTTGAGCGCCGGGCGGTTGTTCTCACGGTCGATCTCGTTGAGCGAGCGCGCGATCGCGAGGCGCAGCGCACCGGCCTGGCCCGAGGGGCCGCCGCCGGTGATCTTCGCGATCACGTCGTAGCTGCCGACGAGGTCGAGCACCTTGAACGGGTCGGTGATGAGCTGCTGGTGCAGCTTGTTCGGGAAGTACTCCTCGAGGGTGCGACCGTTCACGGTGAACGAGCCGGCGCCGGGGTTGAGTCGCACGCGGGCGATCGCCTCCTTGCGGCGGCCGACGGCCGCACCGGGGACGTTGACCACGCGGGGCGTGCGAGGGGCCTCGACCTGCTCGGCCGGGGTCTCGGTGCTGAACGAGGAGAGGACCTCGTTGTCGATGGTGTCTTCGATCTTGGCCATGGTCATGGGTCCTTACTGGGCGACCTGAGTCAGGGTGTAGGCCTTCGGCTGCTGCGCAGCGTGCGGGTGCTCGGCACCCGCGTAGACCTTGAGCTTCTTGATCTGGGCGCGACCCAGCGAGTTCTTCGGCAGCATGCCGCGGATGGCCTTCTCGACCGCGCGCGTCGGGTGCTTCTCGAGCATCTCGACGTAGGTGGTCGCCGTGAGGCCGCCCGGGTAGCCCGAGTGGCGGTAGGCCAGCTTCTTCTCGAGCTTCTGGCCGGTGAGGGCGATCTTCTCCGCGTTGATGACGATGACGAAGTCACCCATGTCCATGTGCGGGGCGAAGGTGGCCTTGTGCTTGCCGCGCAGGAGGGCGGCGGCGTGGGAGGCCAGGCGGCCCAGGACGACGTCGGTCGCATCGATGACGACCCAGTCGCGCTGGATGTCCGCCGGCTTGGGGCTGAACGTACGCGTCACTGTTCTGACTGCTTTCTTCGAGTGGTTCGTGAATCCCGCTCCGGTGAGCGTTCGCGCCGGAACGACGCGAACCCTGCGGTGGAGGGCTCAGAAGACGCCTCCAAGACGGAGGCAACCTGTACAGGTTAGTCGAGCCCGGCATCCGGGTCAAACGCACCCGGATCGGCCCGCCGCGCGCGGGTCTGCTCCACGCGCGCGGCGAGCTCGTCGTCGGGTGGGTAGCCGACCTCGACGAGGGTGAGACCCTTCGACGGCACGACCGCGAACTCGCTCGTGCGCTCGCGCGCCGCGAGCAGTTCGGCGGGTCGCGCGGCGTCGAGGCGACCCCCGCCGGCGGCGAGACACGCCCCCACGAGAGCGCGCACCATGCTGTGGCAGAAGGCGTCGGCCCGCACCCGCGCGACGAGGACGCCGTCGGCATCCCGGGTCCAGGCGAACTCCTGCAGCGTGCGGATCGTCGTCGCGCCTTCGCGCGGACGGCAGTACGACGCGAAGTCGTGCAGCCCGAGCAGGCTGTGAGCGGCCTCGTCCATCGCGATCACGTCGAGGACGGTCGGATGCCAGAGCTCGAAGCCGCGGCGGCGGGGGTCGCGCAACGCGGTGGCGTCGGCGATGCGGTACTCGTAGCGACGCCAGACCGCGGCGAACCGCGCGTCGAAACCGTCGGGGGCGACGCCGGCGCGCTGCACCTGAAGGTCGCCCTCGGCCCCCGCGAGGCCGTTCAGCCGACGCGCGAGCGAGCTGAGGCCGCTCGGCGCCTCGCCGCCGCGTCGGGGCCGGTCGAGGTCGGCGAGGTGCGCATCGTCGAGGTCGACGTGCGCCACCTGTCCCGTGGCGTGCACCCCGACGTCGGTGCGACCGGCGACGGTGATGCCGGGCGCGTCGCCGACCCGCCGGAAGATCGTGGCGAGCGCGGCCTCGAGCTCACCCTGAACGGTGCGGAGCCCGGGTTGCCGCGCCCACCCGGTGAACCCGCCGCCGTCGTAGGCGAGGTCGAGCCGGATGCGCGTCACTCCCCGAGTCTGCCGTACCCGACTACCCTGGTTCGCGGAGTCCCTCACCCCATGACACCACGCGCTCAGACGACGACGCCGCGACCCGGCGCCCCGACGACCTTCCGAATCGCGGGCCTCGACGGCATCCGCGCCCTCGCCGTGACGACCGTCGTGATCTTCCACCTCGTGCCCGGCGTGCTCGTCGGCGGCTACCTCGGCGTCGACATCTTCTTCGTCGTGAGCGGGTTCCTGATCACGACGCTGCTGCTCCGCGAGCGCGAGGCCTCGGGGCGCATCTCGCTGCGCGGGTTCTGGGTGCGCCGCGCTCGTCGTCTGCTCCCGGCGCTGGGCGTGCTCCTGCTGGTCGGCAGTGCCGCCGCCCTCGTCGTCGGCGGCGACGTTCTCGTCGGCCTCGGGATGCAGGTCGTCGGCGCGGTGACGTTCTCGAGCAACTGGCTGTTCATCGCGGCCGGGTCGTCGTACTTCGACGAGACGGTTCCCGAGGTGTTCCGCAACCTGTGGTCGCTCGCTGTCGAAGAGCAGTTCTACGTGGTCTGGCCGATCCTGCTCGCGCTCGTGCTCGTGCGCCTCCCGCGGTGGGCGAAGCTCGTCGGCATCGGCGCGCTCGCGGTCGCTTCGGCGGTGTGGATGGGGTGGGCGTACTCCCCGGTCGACCCGACGCGCGTCTACTACGGCACGGACACGCACGCTTTCGGGCTCGCGATCGGCGCCTTCCTCGCGGTGCTCCTCCTGGGGCGCTCGATGACGGGCCGCGCCACTCGCTGGACCCTCGGCCTCGGCGGCGGGGTCGCGATCGCCGCCCTCGTCGCCCTCGCGGTCGTGCTCGCCGGCGACCTGCCGGCGGCCTACCTCGGCGGACTCCCGCTCGTCGCCCTGCTGAGCGCCGTCGCGATCGCGTCACTCGCCGTGCCGGGCTCACCCGTGGCGCGCGTGCTCGACCTCGCGCCGATCCGCTGGGTGGGGGTGCGCAGCTACGGCATCTACCTCTGGCACTGGCCCGTGTTCGTGCTGTTCGGCAGCGCGCTCCCCACGTGGCCGCGCGAGGGGCTGGCCGCCTGGGGCCTCGGCGGCATCGCGCTCGCCGTCACGCTGTTCGCCGCGACTGTCTCCTACCGATTCGTCGAGCAACCCATCCGGCGACTCGGATTCCGCGGCGCGGCGCGCGCCGTCGTGCGCGTGTTCGACGACGCGCCGTTCAGCCGTCGCGGATTCGCGACGGTACTGGGGATGCTCTCCGTCGCCGCTCTCGCTCTGACGAGCGGTCTCGCGATCGCCGCCGACCCCGGGCGGGGCGAGGCGCAGTCGTACATCGAAGCCGGCCAGGACGCGATCGACGAGGCGGCCGCGGGCGCCGACGACGAGGCGGCCGAACCCGACGGGCCGGTCGACGCCGGCCCGGCGACGGGCGACCAGATCAGCGCCATCGGCGACTCGGCCATGCTCGCCGCGGCGCCCGCGCTGCAGGAGGCGTTTCCCGGCATCTCGATCGACGCCGCGGTCTCTCGCGGCATGAACTCGGCACCCGCGCTCGTGCAGGGGCAGCTCGATGCCGGACAGCTGCGCGAGGTGGTCGTACTCGCCCTCGGCACGAACGGTCCGATCGATCGTTCGAGCCTCGAAGAGGTGCGAGCCATCATCGGTCCGCGGCGTGAGCTCATCGTCGTCAACGCACAGGCGCCGCGCGGTTGGATCCCCGGCGTCAACGCCGAGCTCTCCTCCTTCGCGCTCGTCTACCGCAACGTCGAGCTCGCCAACTGGCATGACGCCATCCAGCCGTACCTGCACGAGATGGCGCGCGATCAGGTGCACTTCGGCCCGATCGGGGCGGGAATCTACGCAGGGGCCGTCAGCGAAGCCGTCGATCGCCTCGCGCAGCTCCCTCCGCTGCGCGACGAGTCGGACGACCTGTCGCTGCCGAGGCCTTTCTGACGCTCGGCCCGCCGGTGCGGGTCAGAACTCCTCGACGTACGCGACGCTGCGCGTGACGGGCTCGAACCCCATCCCGGTGTAGAGGCCGAGCGCTCCCGACGGATTGGCGCTGTCGACATCCAGCGCGACCCTCTCGTGTCCTGCCTCGCGATAGCCGCGGAAAGCGGCGGCCAGCAGCGCGGGCGCGACGCCCTGGCGACGCCACTCGCGCGTGACTCCGACGAGCGGGATGTAGCCGCCCACGTAGCCCTGCGGCTCGAAATCGTCAGGGTAGACGTCGGTCATCACGAACCCGACGACGTCGTCGCCGTCGAGCGCGATCAGGGAGAGGTCCCACCGCACGGTCGGTTGGCCCATCATTGACGACCATCCCTCCGCGGTGCTCGGCTGGCTGCCCCAGTGGTCGCGGAAGGCGGCGTTCTTCGCAGCATGGATGCGGTCGCTGTCGGCGGGCGTCGGGGTGACGAACGTCAACCCTTCCGGGA
The DNA here is from genome assembly GCF_057350545.1 of Pseudolysinimonas sp. Lineage (NCBI taxonomy): Bacteria > Bacillati > Actinomycetota > Actinomycetes > Micrococcales > Microbacteriaceae > Pseudolysinimonas > Pseudolysinimonas sp. The sequence continues at coordinate 23,162 of NZ_JBMRCP010000106.1, forward strand.
CCGGAAGGTCGGGGATCGGCTCGCTCAGGTCGCGCTGCATCTTCGTGAACCAGCGCACGAGCGGCATCCCGAAGCGCTCCGCCAAGCGCATGCCGCCGGAGTTGCGCTCCTCCACGTAGAGCATGAGCCAGCCCGGGAGCTCGAGGTCGGAGTCGGCGAGTTGCTGCAGACCCCGGTCGCGCTGCCACGCGAGCAGGTCCCGGCCGATACCGCGCCCACGGTGCGAAGGGCGCACACCGCCGAACGCGATGCTGCGCACGATCGTCTCGGGGTTCGGGGTCGCGATCTGCAGTCCCGACGCGACGACCTGCCCGTCGACCTCGGCCAGCACTGAGTCGCGTTCGAGATCGATCCACGAGTGCGTGAGCTCGTCTTCGACCTCGTCGCGCGTCTCCGTCCACTCGGGGTGGTCGGCGGCGGCGATCGCGGCGTTGAGCTCGACGAGCGCGTCGACGTCGTCGAGCGTGACACGCCGCCAGGAGACGCCCGACGGGCCCGCCGGGAGCGCGAGCTCCGCCGGGGCGGTCACTCGAGCACTCAGCGGGCCCGTCATGGCTGTTCCTCTCGCGAGGGTGTTACTTCGCGTCGTCCTCGGCGGGAGTCTCGGCGGCGGCGGCCTCTGCGGCCGGCTCGTCGGCGGTCTCCTCGACGGGGGCCTCGGTCTCCTCGACCGCGGTCTCCTCGGCCGGGGCCTCGGTCGCCTCGGCCTCGTCGGTCGACTCCTCGACCGGGGCCTCCTCGGCGGCGGGCTTCGCGGCCTTCGCCGGCTTGGCGTCGGCCGCCTTCGCGGCGGCGGCCTTCTTGGCGGACGGCTTCTTCACGACGGGCTCGAGCACGAGCTCGATGACCGCCATCGGGGCGTTGTCGCCCTTGCGGAAGCCGGTCTTGACGATGCGGGTGTAACCACCCTCACGGTCTTCGACCTGCGGCGCGATCTCGGTGAAGAGCTTGTGCACGACGCCCTTGTCGGTGATGACCGCGAGCACCCGGCGCCGGGCGTGGAGGTCACCCCGCTTCGCGAACGTGATGAGGCGCTCGGCGAGCGGACGCAGGCGCTTGGCCTTCGTCTCGGTCGTCTGGATGCGCTCGTGCGTGAACAGCGCGGCGGCGAGGTTCGCGAGCAGCAGACGCTCGTGAGCCGGGCCTCCTCCGAGGCGGGGACCCTTCGTGGGCTTAGGCATGTTTCTCGTTCTTCCTGGGGTTGGTCAGAGCGCGGGCCGCGAGGCTCAGCTCTGCTCCTCGTCGTCGTAGCCGCCGTAGAAGTGCGCGCCGTCGAAGCCGGGCACGCTGTCCTTGAGCGACAGACCCATCTCGGTCAGCTTGTCCCGCACCTCGTCCACCGACTTCTGACCGAAGTTGCGGATGTTCATGAGCTGCGTCTCCGAGAGGGCGACGAGCTCCGCGACGGTGTTGATGCCTTCGCGCTTGAGGCAGTTGTAGCTGCGCACCGACAGGTCGAGGTCCTCGATCGGCATGCTGAGCTCGCTGCTCAGCACGGCGTCGACCGGGGCGGGCCCGATCTCGATGCCCTCGGCGGCGGTGTTGAGCTCGCGAGCGAGACCGAACAGCTCGACGAGCGTGCGGCCGGCGGACGCGATCGCGTCGCGCGGCGTGATCGCCGGCTTCGACTCGACATCCACGACCAGGCGGTCGAAGTCGGTGCGCTCACCGGCACGCGTCGCCTCGACGCGGTAGGTGACCTTGAGCACCGGCGAGTAGATCGAGTCGATCGGGATCTGACCGGCCTCGCTGAACTCGCTGCGGTTCTGCGTCGCCGAGACGTAGCCGCGGCCACGCTCGATCGTCAGCTCGAGCTCGAACTTCGCCTTGTCGTTGAGCGTCGCGATGACGAGCTCCGGGTTGTGGATCTCCACACCCGTCGGCGCCGAGATGTCGGCGGCCGTGACCTGGCCCGCGCCCTGCTTGCGCAGGTAGGCGGTGATCGGCTCGTCGTGCTCGCTCGAGACCACGAGGTTCTTGATGTTGAGGACGATCTCGACGACGTCCTCCTTCACA
>NZ_JBMRCP010000107.1:0-19641 GCF_057350545.1 Pseudolysinimonas sp.
CCAAGCGTGCGCCATAGGCCACTAGGCGAATCCTCCTGAGGACCCTCCGCGCACCCGTCAGAGCCCGGTTACCCTTGCTACGTTTCCGTCCTGGGGGAGTTGGCCTGGATGGCGCCACGCGGAGAGCCGTCGTCCAGTGTAGGGCCTCAGCCTCCGTCTCACGTGGCGGGTACCCTCTACACGTGGTCACCGCCCTGTACCGCCGCTATCGGCCCGAGACGTTCGCCGAGCTGATCGGCCAGGCGCAGGTGACGGATCCGCTCCGCACGGCCCTGCGCACCGACCGGGTCAACCATGCGTACCTCTTCTCGGGTCCCCGGGGATGCGGCAAGACGACGAGTGCGCGCATCCTCGCCCGCTGCCTCAACTGCGCGGCCGGGCCGACCGACACTCCGTGCGGTACGTGCGCATCGTGTGTCGAGCTCGCGCGCGACGGCAGCGGATCGCTCGACGTCGTCGAGATCGACGCCGCGAGCCACAACGGCGTCGACGACGCCCGCGACCTGCGCGAGCGCGCGGCGTTCGCGCCCGCCCGCGACCGCTACAAGATCTTCATCCTCGACGAGGCGCACATGGTGACGCCGCAGGGGTTCAATGCGCTGCTCAAGCTCGTCGAGGAGCCACCCGAGCACATCAAGTTCATCTTCGCCACGACCGAGCCCGACAAGGTCATCGGCACGATCCGCAGCCGCACCCACCACTACCCGTTCCGGCTGGTGCCGCCCGCGCAGATGCTCGACTACGTACAAGAGCTCTGCGGCCAGGAGAAGGTCGACGTCGAGGGCGGCGTGCTGCCGCTCGTCGTGCGCGCCGGCGGCGGCTCGGTGCGCGACACGCTCTCGCTGCTCGACCAGCTCATCGCAGGCTCCGAGGGTTCGACGATCGGCTACGAACGCGCCGTGGCGCTGCTCGGGTACACCCACGGCGCCCTTCTCGACGAGGTCGTCGACGCGCTCGGCGCCCGCGACGCGGCGGCGGTCTTCGGCGCGATCGACCGCGTCATCCAGACCGGACAAGACCCGCGTCGGTTCGTCGAAGACCTGCTCGAGCGCCTGCGCGACCTCATCGTCGTCGCGGCGACCCGCGACGGCGCCTCCGCTGTGCTGCGCGGCGTTCCGCTCGACGAGATCGACAGGATGGCGGCGCAGTCGGCCGCGTTCGGTGCGGCCGAGCTCTCCCGGGCCGCCGACGTCGTGAACACGGCGCTCACCGAGATGACCGGTGCCACCTCCCCGCGGCTGCACCTCGAGCTCATGGTCGCGCGACTGCTCGTGCCCGCCGCCGACGAGTCGGAGCGCGGCGCTCTCGCCCGCGTCGAGCGGCTCGAGCGGCGCATCGGCATCGACGAGCACCCGTCGATGCGTTCGGCGCCCGACCGGCCCGCGGTCGAGCCCGTCGATCTGAGCGCGGCCCGCAAGGCGAAGGAGGCCGCCGCCCCCGAGAAGCCACAGGCCGAGGGGCGCCCGGCGCCGCCGGACACACGGGGGGAGGAGCCGCCGCTTCGAAAGCCGGTCACCGAAGAACCACCCGCGGCCGAGGAGGAGCCCGCCGCCCCTGCCGCCCCCGTCACCCTCCAGCAGATCCGCGACGCGTGGCCCGAGATCCTCGAGGTCGTGAAAGACCTCAAGCGCACCTCATGGATGTCGCTCTCCGCTGCTTCGCCGCGCGCGTTCGAGGTCGACGTGCTGACCGTCGCCTTCTCGACCGAGGCCGATGTGCAGTCGTTCCGTCAGCCGCAGGCGCCCGGGGAGAGCATCAGCGAGCACCTCCGCGGCGCCATCCACCAGGTGCTCGGCGTGCGCGTCAAGTTCCTCACGCGCCACGACCCCGCCGACCCGCCCGCCACGAAGGCGGCGCCCGAGAAGGCGACACCTGAGAAGGCAGTCGCCGCGAAGACCCAGGTCGCTCCCCAGGACGAGAACCCCCTCCCGCCCGCGCCTCAGTGGAACGTCGTCGCGATCCCGTCGAGCGCACCCGACGCACCCGACGCCGCCGCGACCGCCGTCGACGCGCGCGAGCCCGAGCCGCCGACGGAGGCGTCGCCGGCATCCGTACCCCCGGCCGAGCCAGCCACCTCGGTGGCGGAACCGGCCAAACGCGCCCCGCAAGCGACGACGGCCGACGGCAAGGCGCGCTACGGCGAGGCGGTCGTGCGGGAGATCCTGGGGGCGAACTTCCTCGAAGAGCAGAGCCTCCGCCCGAAGGACCCGCCCGCCGCTCTCGACACCCCGGAGAGCTAGCGCGTGTACGAGGGAATCGTTCAGGAACTCATCGACGAACTCGGACGACTGCCCGGAATCGGGCCGAAGTCGGCGCAGCGCATCGCGTTCCACATCCTGCAGACCGAGTCGTTCGACGTGACCCGGCTCGCGCAGGTGCTCATGGATGTGCGCGACAAGGTGAGGTTCTGCTCGATCTGCGGCAACGTCGCCGAGCAGGACACGTGCTCGATCTGCCGCGACCCGCGCCGCAGCCCGGCGACCATCTGCGTCGTCGAGGAGGCGAAGGATGTCGTCGCGATCGAGCGCACGCGGGAGTTCCGCGGGCTCTACCACGTGCTCGGCGGGGCGATCAGCCCGATCGACGGCATCGGCCCCGACGACCTCCGCATCACGCAGCTCGTGCAGCGGCTCGCGGACTCGACGGTCACCGAGGTCATCATCGCGACCGACCCGAATCTCGAGGGTGAAGCGACCGCCACCTACCTCACGCGCCTGCTCGTGCAGCCCGGGCTCACGGTCACCCGTCTCGCGTCGGGGCTGCCGGTGGGCGGCGACCTCGAGTACGCCGACGAGGTGACCCTCGGGCGGGCCTTCGAAGGACGCCGCACCGTCGAGTCGTGAGGCAGACTGGATGCCCGTGACCACCACCAGCGTCCGGCTCGTCGCGTTCGACCTCGACGACACCCTCGCGCCGTCGAAGACCGCGATCGACCCGCGGATGGGCGATCTGCTCGTGAAGCTGCTGGGCGAGGTCGAGGTGTGCGTCATCTCGGGCGGCCAATTCGGCCAGTTCGAGAGCCAGCTCATCGCGAACCTCCCTGTCGCGCCGGAGGCGCTCGCGCGCATGCACCTCATGCCGACGTGCGGCACCCAGTACTACCTGCACGACGGCTCGGGATGGCGGCAGCAGTACGCCGAGAACCTCACCGACGTCCAGAAGGCGGCCGCGCTCGCGGCGGTCGAACTCGAGGCGAAGCGCCTCGGCTTCTGGGAGAGCGAGACGTGGGGCGACATCCTCGAAGACCGCGGCTCGCAGATCACCTTCTCGGCGCTCGGCCAGTCCGCGCCCGTCGACGCGAAGAAGGCCTGGGATCCGACGGGCGAGAAGAAGAACGCCCTCCGCGCCGCCGTGCAGGAGCACCTCCCCGACCTCGAGGTGCGCTCCGGTGGCTCGACGAGCATCGATATCACGCGCCGTGGCATCGACAAGGCGTACGGCATGAGCCGCCTGGCCGAGCTCACCGGCATCCCGTTCGACGAGATGCTCTTCGTCGGCGACCGGCTCGACCCAGACGGCAACGACTTCCCGGTGATCGCGCTCGGCATCCCGACTCGCGCGGTCGAGGGCTGGGAGGACACCGCCGAGGTCGTCGAGCAGTTCCTCGCGGGTCGCTAGCAGGTCTCGAAGACGTAACCGGCCGAGCCGACGGGTGTGAGGTCGAGGTCGCGCAGCACCGCGCTCCCGACGGCGGCGCACGCGGCCTCGAGGTGCTCGGGCGAGTACTCGATGTCGAACACGAGGTCGCCATACGCGTCGGTGTAGTCGCCGCACTCCTCGTAGCGCGCGCAGTCCTCGGTGACGGCGAAGTCGAATCCGACCTCGCGCTTCAGCACGGCCGACGACCCCGCACCGTTCTTCTGCGCGACCGCCATCCCGAGGTCGTGGGCCACTCGGGCGTAGCGGGCGGCGAGGTCGATGTTGTGCTCGAGCGTCAGGGCGCCGTCCGACCGGGAGTACGTGTCGAGGTTGTCGATCTCGACGGCGTCGAAGCCCGACGTCGCGCACGACGCCACGACCGTGCCGAGCAGCGCCGCGATCGCCATCCGGTTCTCCTCGGTCGACGTATCGAGCAGGTACTCGTCGGGCCAGTCGGGGTCGACGACCGGCTCGCCCTCGGCATCCCGCAGCACGAGGTCGGGATGCTCGGTCAGCCAGTGCTCCCCGTCGCCCGGTTGCGTCTGGAAGCCGTTCACGTAGCAGATGTCGTAGAGCCCCGACGGCTCAGCCGTGGCATCCCGCGCGACCACCGACACGCCCTCCGGCGGGTCGTAGGCACCGCCGAGCTGGTAGTCGAACGCCGCTCCCGCGGGAGGCAGGCGAACCTCCGGCGGGGCCGGTTCCTGGCCAACGCAGCCCGAGAGCAGCGCGACGGCGGCGATCCCGGCGAGCAGTCCGACGGTGCGCGTCATAGCCCCCATTCTCACGCCGCTAAACTGACCGCCGGGCCGCGTGCCCTCATCCCACCTCTCAGGAGCACCACCGTGAGCCTCATCGTGCAGAAGTTCGGCGGCTCGAGCGTCGCCGACGCCGAGAGCATCAAGCGTGTGGCGAAGCGCATCGTCGAGACCAAGAAGGCGGGCAACGACGTCGTCGTCGCCGTGTCGGCGATGGGCGACACGACGGATGAGCTCATCGATCTCGCGCACGAGGTCACGCCGATCCCGGATGCGCGTGAGATGGACATGCTGCTGACGACGGGGGAGCGCATCTCGATGGCGCTCCTCGCGATGGCGATCAAGAGCCTCGGGCACGACGCACGTTCCTACACCGGCAGCCAGGCCGGCATGATCACCGACGACCGGCACGGTTCGGCGCGCATCGTGGATGTCACCCCGGGTCGCGTGCGCGAAGCCCTCGATGCCGGTGCGATCGCGATCGTCGCCGGATTCCAAGGGTTCAACCGCGACAGCAAAGACATCACGACTCTCGGCCGGGGCGGCTCGGACACGACCGCCGTCGCGCTCGCCGCGGCGCTCGGGGCCGACGTCTGCGAGATCTACACCGACGTCGACGGGGTCTTCACCGCCGACCCGCGCGTCGTGCCGAAGGCGCACAAGCTCGAGAAGCTGACGAGCGAGGAGATGCTCGAGCTCGCGGCGGCGGGAGCGAAGGTGCTCTACATCCGCGCCGTCGAGTACGCGCGCCGCCACGGTGTGACGCTCCACGTGCGGTCGAGCTTCAACAACAACGAGGGCACCATGGTGCTGCCCGTCGAACTGCACGAGGAAGGAACCGGCGTGGAAGAGCCGATCATCACGGGCGTCGCGGGCGACCTCAACGAGGCCAAGGTCACCGTCGTCGGCGTGCCCGACGTGCCGGGCAAGGCCGCCGAGATCTTCACGATCGTCGCCAAGACGGGCGCCAACATCGACATGATCGTGCAGAACGTCTCGGCCGCCGCGACGGGTCTCACCGACATCTCGTTCACGCTGCCCAAGGTCGAGGGCGAGAAGGTCATGACGGCCCTCACCGCCGAGCAGCCCCAGGCCGGCTTCCAGTCGCTGCAGTACGACGACCAGATCGGCAAGCTCGCCGTCGTGGGTGCCGGGATGCGCACGAGCGCCGGGGTGTCGGCCCAGCTCTTCACGGCGCTGTCCGAGGCCGGTATCAACATCGAGATGATCTCCACCTCCGAGATCCGCATCTCGGTCGTCACGCGCGCCGACCAGCTCCAGCACGCGATGCGCATCGTGCACACCGCGTTCGGCCTCGACGGTGACGAAGAGGCCGTCGTGCACGGCGGCACCGGCCGCTGAGCCCGAACGTGGGGTGCTGACTGTCCCTCGAATTGGGGCCGGGCGCCAAGATGAGGTTTCTCTCATGTTTGTGGCGTCACCCGGTCGCGCACGGCTATCGTGATCGCACCGCGGGTCGGGGGGCCCGCGAATGATCGCCGGTCACGGCGGGTCGGGGGACCCGCCGTGACGGCTTCCCCGCGCTGCCGGATCGGTGGCGGGAATCGTGCCGCGGGTGACCGGTCGTCGTCGGCGGACGCCCCTCTGCGCCCGTAAGCTTTCGCGGTATGAGCACCACGGGCATCCGTCTCGGCGTCGTCGGCGCCACCGGTCAGGTCGGCGCGGTCGTGCGTCGACTCCTCGAGGAGCGGGACTTCCCGATCGCGGAGCTCCGCTTCTTCGCCTCGGAGCGGTCGGCCGGCACGACGCTCCCCTTCCGCGGTGAGCAGATCGTCGTCGAAGATGCGGCCACGGCCGACCCGACCGGCCTCGACGCCGCGATCTTCAGCGCCGGCGCGACGATGTCGAAGGTGCAGGCCCCCCGCTTCGCCGCCGCCGGCGTGCTCGTCATCGACAACTCGAGCGCGTGGCGCATGGATCCCGACGTGCCGCTCATCGTGAGCGAGGTGAACCCGCACGCCCTCGACGAGGCGAAGAAGGGCATCATCGCCAACCCGAACTGCACGACGATGGCCGCGATGCCCGTGCTCAAGGTGTTGGATGCCGAGGCAGGCCTCGAGCGCCTCGTCGTGAGCACCTACCAGGCGGTCTCCGGCGCGGGTCTCGCGGGCGGGGAGGAGCTGGCCGAGCAGGCGCAGGCGGCGGCCACCCAGGATGTCCTGGGCCTCGTGCACGACGGCGGTGCGGTGACTCTCCCGGCCCCCGTCAAGTTCCCGAAGAACATCGCCTTCAACGTCGTGCCGCTCGCCGGTTCGATCGTCGACGACGGCCTCGGCGAGACCGACGAGGAGAAGAAGCTCCGCAACGAGAGCCGCAAGATCCTCGAGCTCCCCGACCTGCGCGTCGCGGGCACGTGCGTGCGCGTCCCCGTCTTCACCGGGCACTCGCTGAGCATCAACGCCGAGTTCGCCCGGCCGCTCTCGCCGGAGCGCGCGACCGAACTGCTGGCCGCGGCCCCGGGCGTGCAGCTCATGGACGTGCCGACGCCGCTCGACGCCGCCGGCGCCGACCCGAGCCTCGTCGGTCGCATCCGCGCCGACCAGAGCGCGCCCGAGGGGCGCGGGCTCGTGCTCTTCATCTCCAACGACAACCTCCGCAAGGGCGCCGCGCTCAACGCGGTGCAGATTGCCGAGCTCGTCGCCGCGCGTCTTCCCGTCGCCTGAGAGTCCGGCGCCGCCCGGCGGGACGGGGGACACCCCGCCGCGACGGCGCCGGACGGCTCACACGGTCGCGCGCCGCCGCAGCACCACGAGGACGGCGCCGCCGACGACGGCGAGCACACCCGCGAGGAGGCCCGCGGGGGCGAGCGTCGAGCCCGTCGCACCGAGCGCGCTCGGGGTGATCGGCACCGTCGTGCGGGCGCACGAGGCGTCGGGGTCGGTCGCGCACGGACCCGCGACGACCGGCGGCGAGTAGCCCGCGGGGTTCACGAGCATCGCGGTGTTGACGAGCTCGCCGACCGCCTGCCGCGCGTCGACGGTGGCCGTCACCTCGAGCACGATCACGTCGTCCCGCGGGATCGCCGGGATGCTCCAGCTCACCGTCCGGGTGGCCGCGTCGTAGCTTCCTCCCGCCGTCGCGGAGACGAACGTGAGACCCGCCGGGAGCACGTCACGCACCGTTGTCGGCACGCTCGCCCGGGTGCCGGTGTTGCCCACCGTGACGGTGTAGCCGAGGGTGTCTCCCGGCACGGCGGCCGCAGCATCCACCGCCTTCTCGAGCGTGAACCTGTCGTCGGAGGCGGTGATGCCGACCTTCGGAGACTCCGTCGGCAGCAGCGCGACGCCGGTTGTCGTCTGCCCGAACGCGGCGACGCTGTTCCAGGCGACGAGGTCCTTCGACACGGTGGGCACGCTCATGCGGTAGCCGAGGGTGAAGCCCTCGCCCGTGTCGTACTCGTCGGCCGCCACGAGCCGCACCGCGAGCACCGCGCTCAGCCCGCCCAATGCGGCGGGGTCGGTCGTCCAGTCGTCGACGCACGCACCCTGGGTGGGGTGCACCTCGGGTCGGCAGGCGTCGGCCGAGGCCGAATAGGCGATCGTCACACCCGCGGGCGCGGCGCCCATCGACTCCAGGAGCGGCCGGAACGCGCTGCCGCGCGGCTCACCGGCCTGCGCCCCGCTCACGCCCGTGTCGCCGACGTGCGGGAAGACGTCGTAGAGCACGACGCCCTCGAGCGTCGGCGCGCCCGTGTTCGTCCAGGTGATCGCGTAGTCGGCGAGTCCGTCGGTCAGCTTCACGTGCCCGACCGCCGGGAAGGTCTGCGGTGTCGTGTCGTAGTCGCCCTGCACCGTCTTCTCGAGCAGGAACTGCCCGGACGTCGAGGTGACCGTGCGGAACACGGCGCTCGCCTCGCAGTTCGCCGGGGCGTCCGACGGATCGGGGCGCACACCGTCGTCGTCGGCCGGCGCGTACTCGCCCTCGGCGCAGCTCGGCAGCAGGTCGGCGTCGTCGTAGAAGACGCGCGCGGTGTTGGTGTACACGCCGGGGTCGCTCGGCTTGTCGACGACCAGCGGCGACAGCGTCAGCGTGAACCGTCCCGCCTCGGCGGGCAGCTCCGACGCCGGCAGGACGACGCGCACGAGATCGCGCCCGGGCGCGTGGTCGGCGATCACCTCGATGTCGAGCTCGGCCGCCGTGAACGCCAGCGTCGTGCCTCCCGGTCGGGTGAGCTGCGCGGTGATCGTGGTGGGATCGGTCGCGAGCCCCGTGTCCGCCGGCAGGAGGTCGGCGACGACGAGGTCGGCACCGGGGACGCCGGGGCTGAACAGCGTCGCCGTGAGCTGCACGCGGGCCTGACCGCCGGTCGCAGCCCCGACGTTCGACATCGTCTTGGTGATGCCGATCTGCGGCGCGTTGAGGATGAAGACATCCGCCGGCCCCGACGTCGCCGAGGCCACGGGCGTCGCGTCCGAACGGAGGAACCACTCGATGCTCGCGCGGTTCTGCAGCGTCTGGCCGTCCTGGGTCGACGGATCGGCATAGCCGTACACGCGGATGTTGTCCGCCCGCCGCGACTCCTGGCTCGGGTCGCGCGGGATGACGATCGCGGAGACCCGTGTCAGGTCGGCCGTCGGCACGACCCAGCCCGCCCAGCCGCCGCCGGAGGTCTCGAACTCGAGGTCGTGCACCACCCCGGCGATGTCGACGTACTGCGGCGCGTATCCGATCGCCGGGGCGTCGCCCGAGTACTCGAGCCGCACGCCGAGCAGATGGAACGCGGGAGCGGCGCAGATGCCGGCGCTCGCGGTGTAGACCCCGCTCGGTGAGAGGTCGGCGAGGCAGGGCAGCTTGTCCTCGATCCGGTACTGGAACGACTCGTACTGGATGCGGGGGCTGATCGTGTAGGTCGCCGGTGCGGCGTCGAGCACCGACGCCGGGCGCGTCGAGTTGTCGCCGTTGGGCAGCCACCGGCCGGGGTAGGTCGCGCGGCGGTCGGGGCTCCCCGTCGCCGCACGGTTCAGCGGCGCCGCCGACGACTTGCCGAGCGAGTGGGTGCCCGGGATCTCGGGGTCGCCGACGGCGAGCACGACGACGGTGCGGGTGCCCTCGGCGCTCGCCGGGTCGCCGCCGCCGAGCGGGGTCGCGACGGCGCTCACGGTGTTGGGCACGTTCTCGTAGGGGGCGAAGTCCGAGCCCGCGCCGCCGACCGTGCCGACCTGTGCCAGCACCGTGATGGTGTCGGCGGCCGCACCGGGGGAGGTGCCGCCGCACGCGACGGGCACGCTCGCGGCATCCGGGTACACCCACTCGAGCGCGCCCGTCACGGGGTCGGAGGTCGTGGGCGCCGGTGTGGCCGACAGGAACGTGAGACCCGCGGGGAGCACGTCGGTGACGGTGAGGTCGGCGGCGTACACCGAGCCGACCGGCTTGCTCGCGGGGCACGTCGCGCGCAGCGTGTACGTGATGGTGTCGCCCTCCTCGTAGAAGGTGCGATCGCTCGTCTTGGCGACGGTGAGAGGCACGGTCGCGGTCGCCGTGCCGACGGCGGGTTCGGGTGCCACGGTGCCGGTCATGTCGGGGTCGGTGCTCGACACCGACGGCAGCAGGCTCCACGAGGTGCCGTGGGCGGTCTGCAGGTTGGGCGGGATCACCGACAGCAGGATGCTCTGCGAGCTGCCCGCCGGGATCGAGTCGGCGAGGGTCACGACGAGCTCGCGCGCGACCGGATCGACGACCCAGCCCTGGATGAAGCCGGCGGGTCCGCCGCCCACGTCGAAGCCCCATCCGCTCATGTCGACGGCCGAGTCGAGCGGGATGGTGACGACCGCGTCGTCGCAGGTCGGGGCGTTCGTCCCGGCGCAGGCGAGGTTGATCTGGTACGTGAAGGTAGCCCCGGACGGCTGCGTGGTGGCGTTGGTCGCCTGGATGCTGAGACCGACGGCCACGGCCTGGGCGGCGGTCACCCCGGCGAGCGCGAGTGCGGCGCCGAGGACGACGGCGGTCAGGGCGGCGAGGCCGCGCCGAGCGACGCGTCGCGCTCCGGAGTCTGCGGTCGAGCGGCTGCGGGCATGGTGGTGCATAGCGAGAATCCCCCTTGGACGAACGGGGGCACACACAGGCCCCCACGTGGTGACACGTCGATCCGGGGGTGATCGTGACGCGAGTTCCGGGATTAGCCTGAGATTCCCTCCCTTTCGCGATTGACCGAGCGAACGCCGTCACGATCGCCCTCCGACGGGAGTGTTATCCGATGACGACTGGTATGGCGCGCGACGAAGAGGATGTTCGGGCCTGGGCGGACGAGGCCCTGGCCGCTGCGGCGCGCGCGGGCGATCGTGCGGCGTTCGCGGAGCTCTGGAGTCGGCACTCGAGAGCCGGCATCGTCGCGGCCCGGCAGTACGCCCAGATCGCGGATGCCGACGACCTGCTCTCCGAGGCGTCGCTCCGCATCTTCGCCGCACTGCAGCGCGGCGGGGGTCCGCACGGCGCCTTCCGTCCGTACCTCTACCGGGCCATCCGCAACGTCGCGCTCGACTGGCGCCGGCCGCCGACGATGCCCCTCGAGGATGCTCCGGAGGACGAGCTCGCGCTCCCCGGACCGGAACTCGCGGCGGCCGAGCGCACGATCGGCTTCCGCGCGTTCCGCACCCTTCCGGAACGGTGGCAGAGCGTGCTCTGGTACCTGGAGATCGAAGGGATGGAGCCGGCTCAGGCCGCACCGCTCCTGGGCCTCTCTCCCAACGCGACCTCTGCGCTCGCCGTCAGGGCGCGTGAGGGACTCAAGCGCGCGTGGCTGCAGGCTCATGTCAACGAGAACGGCGTGCCCGAGGGATGCCGGTGGACGACGGATCGTATGGGCGAGTACTCGCGCGGCGGGCTCCCGCGGCGGGCTCGTGAGCGCTTCGACGAGCATCTCTCCGGCTGCGAGCGGTGCACGGCGCTCCTCGCGGAGGTCGGCGACGCGAGCGGACGTCTGGCCGTCCTCCTCTTGCCGCTGCTGCTCGGCAGCGCGGGAGCCGCCGCCCTGCTCGCCCGCCGCGGCGAATCCGGCGCGTCGGCGTCGGGCGGCCCTGCGTCGCCTCCGGCGGCCGTGCCGCGTCCGCGCTCGCCGCTTCTCATGGCCGCCCTCGCGGCGGCGGTGGTGCTCGTCGTCGCCTCGGCCGCCCTCGCCGCGTCGCTTCCGCGCGCCGGCGCACCGGTCGCCGAGCCACCCCCCGAGACCTCGAGTCCGACCCCGAGCGACGAACCCGCGACCCCCGAGCCGTCTCCCGTCGACACACCGGCTCCTTCCCCGCCACCTCCGCGGGTGGCGCCGCCGGTCGCCCCTCCCGTGGTGCCTCCCGTCGTACCGCCGCCGGTCGCGCCGCCGGCACCCGCCGCGCCGACAATCGACTTCGATCCCGTGACCGGACGTGTCGCGGCGACCGGCGCGGGCGACGCGCCGGGAGCGACGGTCGAGCTCTGGGGCACGACGACCTCGGTCGTGACCGGTGTCACCTCACCGGAGACGCTCCTCGCGAGTGTCGTCGTCGCGCCCGACGGCACCTGGACGACCCCGGAGGCGGCAGGCGTCACGCCGATCCTGGTGACGCTCGTGGTGCGCCAGGTGCGCGACGGCCTGAGCTCCGGCCCCGTCGAGCTCGTGGCCTCCGCGGTCTTCAATGCCACGGTCGTCTCGACCGACGGCTCGGTCGCGGGCGGTGTCGCGAGCTGGCAGCTCGAGGGGTGGGCCGGGGCCGCGTGGGAGGTGCGGGAGCCGGGCGGGGGTGCCGTGGTGGCGGCCGGCACGTTCGACGCGACGGGAGCCGCGACGGCGACGGTCGCGCTCCCGGCCCTCCCCAGCGGCACCGTCGTGAACTACGACTACGGCTACGTGCAGGACGGGTCGCTCGCCGCCTCGTCGCCGGGGCTCACCGCGACCGTGCCGTGAGGCGCGACATCCATACGAGGTCTCCGCTCCGAACACCTCGTATGAGGGTCGGAGGCGTCGCGCTGCTTGCGCTCGGAGTGGCGCTCCTGACCGCCTGCTCGTCCAGCCCGACAGGACTCGACGACGCGCCCGTTCCCGAGGCACCTGTCGTCGCCTTCTACGGCGACTCGTACACGCTCGGCACGGGGGCGTCCGACCCGGCGAACCGGTGGTCGACGATCATCTGCGCCGAGCGCGGGTGGACGGAGTTCAATCCGAGCGTCAACGGCCTCGGCTTCGTGAACAACCGCCGGCTCGCGGCCGACCTGCCGTCACTCATCGTCGAGCGGCAGCCCGACATCGTGTTCGTCACGATGGGTCTCAACGACAACTTCTCCTACGCGTACGGGGCCGAGCGCATCCGGGAGGCCATCGACGACGATCTCGACCTCCTCACGACGCAGCTGCCCGACGCGCGTCTCATCGTCGTCGAGCCGTTCTGGTACACCGACGAGCGTCCGGAGTCGGTCGAGATCATCATCGGCTGGGTGAAGGATGCCGCCGATCGCGTCGGCGCGGACTGGATTCCCGACGCGTCGCACTGGATCGAAGGGCATCCCGAGTGGATGGCTGCGGATGGACTGCACCCCAACGACGCCGGGTACGCCGAGATGACCCGGCGGATGGACGCCGAGCTCACCCGGCTCGGCCTGTAGACGCCGCCTCTGTGGCGAGGACACAGTCGCGGCACCAACCGTGTGCCGTCGCCCCATGAGCCGGACCCCTCGAGCGCCGTATCGTCGAGGACGAGGAGGTCTGTCATGCTCTCGACCGAGTTCGCCCGGGTCGACCTGGAAGGACTGCGCGCCAGGCTGGGCTACCCCGATCCGCCCGCTCTGCAGAAGATCACCGACTTCCTCGATGAGAACTGCAAGACCTTCCTCGCCCACTCGCCGTTCGCGACGCTCGCCACTTTCCGACGCCGAGGGCAACTGCGACAGCTCCCCGCGCGGCGACTATCCCGGCTTCGTGCGGGCGATCGACGACCGCACCGTCGTCATCCCCGACCGCATCGGCAACAGGATCGCCGACTCGATGACGAACATTCTCGAGAATCCGCACGTCGGGCTCTTGTGCTTCGTGCCCGGCATGACGGAGACCCTGCGCATCAACGGACGCGCGTACCTCACCGACGATCCCGACGTTCTGCGGATGCTCGAACAGGACCACTCCCCGCCGAACCTCGCGATCGTCGTGAACATCGACCAGGCGTATCTGCACTGCGGCCGCGCGCTGCTGCGTTCCGGCCTCTGGGACCCGGAGATGCAGGACCTCGCCGCCGAGGTGCCGAGCTCGGGCACGATCTGGGCGAGCATGTCGGGCTTCGACCCGGAGATCGCGCAGGTCATCGACGACGCCGTCGCCGGCGACGGCTACCAGAACCTGTACTGAGTCGCAGAGCCCGAATGCGCGACCGTTCCGGGATGCTCCCCCTCGTGGTGAGCGAGATCACACGCGAGACTCCGTCGATCGTGAGCGTGCGTCTCGAGCATCCGTCGGGCGAACCGCTCCCCCCGTGGGAGCCCGGTGCACACCTCGACGTGCAACTCGTCACGCGGCACGAGCGGCAGTACTCGCTGTGCGGCGATCCCGCCGACACGCGGTCGTACCGTATCGCCGTGCTCAACGAGCCGCTCTCGCGCGGGGGTTCGCACTACATCCACACGCAGCTACGCGTCGGCAGCCGCGTCTTCGTGCGACCACCGCGCAACCTGTTCGAGCTCGGCGACGCGGCGTCGTACCTGCTGCTCGCAGCGGGCGTCGGCATCACCCCGATCCTCGCGATGGCACGCCATCTCGCCGCGACCGGGGCCGACTGGCGGCTGATCTACGCGGTGCGTAGCCCGGGAGATGCCGCGTTCACCGAGGAGCTCGCGGCGCTCGGCGACCGCGTGACGGTGCACGCGAGCGCGGCGAGTGGGCGACTCGACCTCGGGGCGCTCCTCGGCGGGCTCGAGCCGGGCACCGACGTCTACACGTGCGGCCCGACGCCGTTCACCGACGCCCTGCAGGCGGCACCACTCGCCCGGGGCTGCAGGCTGCACCTCGAGCGGTTCGAGCCGAAGCCGCGCGAGTTCGGGGAGCCCCAGCCTTTCGAGGTCGAGGTCGCGGGAACGGGCCGGGTGCTGCAGGTCCCTCCCGACCGCACGATGCTCGGCATCCTGAAGGCTGCGGGCTTCGACCCGGGCGGCTCGTGCCTGCGCGGGGTGTGCGGATCGTGCGCCCTCCAGGTGCTCGACGGCACCCCGGAGCACCGCGACTCGCTCACCGCCGACGACGCGTCGACGACGATGTACCCGTGCGTCTCGCGGGCCCTGAGCCCGCGCCTCGTCGTCGACCTCTGACCGGACGGCGACGCCCTCCCGGTCGACGTAGACTCGGAGGGTGACTGAACCCCTCGACGTCGCCCTCATCGGCGGCGGGGTCATGAGCGCCACCCTCGGAACCCTGCTCTCCCGTCTCGAACCCACCTGGAAGATCGCGATCTTCGAGTCGCTCGGCGACGTCGCGCGCGAGTCCTCCGATCCGTGGAACAACGCCGGCACCGGCCACGCGGCCCTGTGCGAGTTGAACTACACGCCGGAACGCAGCGACGGCTCGATCGACATCGCCAACGCGGTGAAGGTGGCCGAGCAGTTCCAGGTCTCCCGGCAGTTCTGGTCGTTCCTCGTGAGCGAGAGGATGCTCCCCGAGCCGGGCCGCTTCATCAACCCGATCCCACACATGACGCTCGTCTGGGGGGACGACAACGTCGCGTTCCTCCGCAAGCGCTTCGACGCGCTCAAAGACCACCCGCTCTTCGCCGGCATGGAGTACACCGAGGATGCGGCCGTCATCCGGTCGTGGACGCCGCTGTTGATCCCCGGCCGTCGCAAAGACCAGCCGATCGCCGCCACCCGCATCGCGTCGGGTACCGACGTCGACTTCGGCGCGCTCACCCACCGCCTCATCGACGGACTCGTCGAGAAGGGCGCGACGCTCAAGCTCAACCACCGTGTCACGGGCCTCACGCGGTCGCGCAAGAGCGGGCTGTGGAACCTCAAGGTGCGGCACGAGGTCGGCACGACGCGCCTCGAGTACGCGGCGCGGTTCGTCTTCGTCGGCGCGGGCGGCGGGGCGCTCAATCTGCTGCAGAAGTCGGGCATCCGCGAGATCCGCGGCTACGGCGGCTTTCCGATCAGCGGGCAGTTCCTGCGCACCGACGACCCGGCGATCGTGCGGCAGCACGCGGCGAAGGTATACGGCAAGGCGTCCGTCGGCGCCCCGCCGATGTCGGTGCCGCATCTCGACACCCGCGTCGTCGACGGGCAGGCGAGCCTGCTCTTCGGGCCCTACGCGGGGTTCTCGACGAAATACCTCAAGTCGGGTTCGGTGCTCGACCTGTTCGCCGCCCTCCGTTGGCACAACCTCGGCACCTTCATCGGCGCCGGGCTCAAGAATCTGTCGCTCGTGACCTACCTCGTCGGCGAGGTGCTGACGACGTCGCGTCGCCGCTTCCGCGCTCTTCAGGAGTTCGCGCCGAAGGCGCAGCAGAAGGACTGGCGGCTCATCACCGCCGGACAGCGCGTGCAGATCATGAAGCGCGACGCCGACGGCAAGGCGGTCATCCAGTTCGGCACGGAGGTCGTCGCGGGCGCCGACGGCACGATCGCGGGCCTGCTCGGTGCCTCCCCGGGCGCCTCGACGGCCGTGCCGATCATGCTCGACGTGCTCGCGAAGTGCTTCCCGAACCGGATGTCGGCATGGACGCCGCAGCTCGTGAAGATGATCCCGTCGTATGGCGGAACCCTCTCGAGCGACCCGGCGGCCGCGAAGGCCGCGCTCGCGAGCACGGCGGAGGCGCTCGGCATCCGCCCCTGAGCCCCTTGCGCGTCATTCGAACGTGTGTTCGAATGACGAGATGCGGTGGAGTGGGCAGGCGGTCTCGGCGGAGTCGACCGCGGCGCTGCCCGGGCTCGGGTCGCTGCGCGGGCTCGTGAAGTCGGTGCAGACACCGGAGTTCGCCGGCATCACCTTCCACGAGGTGCTCGCCAAGTCGGCGCTCAATCATGTGCCCGGCTCCTCGTCGGCGCTGCCGTTCGCCTGGACGATCAACCCCTACCGCGGATGCAGTCACGCCTGCACCTTCTGCTTCGCCCGAAACACCCACACCTACCTCGACCTCGACGCGGGCAAAGACTTCGACTCCGAGATCATCGTCAAGGTCAACGTCGCCGAAGTGCTCGCGAAAGAGCTCGCCCGCCCGTCCTGGGAACGGCATCCCGTCGCGCTCGGCACCAACACCGACCCGTACCAGCGCGCCGAGGGCCGCTACCGCCTGATGCCCGGCATCATCGCGGCGCTCGCCGCCTCGGCCACTCCGTTCAGCATCCTCACCAAGGGCACGCTGCTGCGGCGCGACATCCCGCTGCTCCGGGCGGCCGCGCAGCACGTGCCGATCGAGATCGCCATGACGATCGACGTGATCGACAGCGACCTCCGCGCGTCGGTCGAGCCGGGCGCGCCGACGACGGAGGCCCGACTCGCGACCGTCAGGGCGGTCAGGGATGCCGGCCTGCCGTGCTCGGTGTTCGTCATGCCCGTGCTGCCCTATCTCACCGACTCGAGCGACCACCTCGACCGACTGTTCTCGGCGATCGCCGAGGCGGGGGCGGAGTCGGTCGCCTATTCGGCGCTGCACCTGCGCACCGGGGCGCGCGAGTGGTTCTTCACCTGGCTCGCACGCGAGCATCCCGAACTGCTGCCGCGCTATGGCGCGATGTATCCCGGGCGTCAGGCGTACGCACCGGCCGAGTACCGCACGTGGCTCGCCGCCCGAGTGCGGCCGCTGCTGCGCAAGCACGGGCTCACGCGACCGCCGCGCATCGACCCCGCGACGGGGTCGCCCCTGCCGCGCGTCATCGGTCGCACGCGAGCGCGCGGCAACGTCGGCGACAGGATGCTTGCGAACGAGCTCCCGGCCGCCGCCGCCGCAGGATTGCAGCCGACACTGTTCTGAGTTCGAGACGATCGGGGTACATCGCACATAGGGTGGAAAACGTGAGCACCATCCAGCACAGCGACCCAGGACAGCCCCGTCCCGGCGAGTCAGCGGGTGCCGGCCGGGGCTCCGCGCCGGTGCGCCTCGCCATCCTCGACGACCATGAGGTGCTGCTCGACAGCCTGAGCAGTTGGATCACCGGCAACGCCTCCGACTTCGAGGTCGTGCTCATGGCGCCCACCTGGCTCCAGCTCGTGCACAGCCCCGCCTTCCCCACCGACCTCGTCTTCATCGACTTCCAACTCAAGGAGCCCGTCTCGATCGAGGCGCGGGTGCGCACATGCCGCGCGGCCGGCGCGAAAGTCATCGTGCTCTCGAGCGTCGACACTCGCGAAGCGCGTGAACGCGCACTCGCCGCCGGCGCCGCCGCGTTCCTCTCCAAGTCGCTCACCATGGCGGCGGTCATGGAGACGGCGCGTCGGGTCATGGGGATCCAGAGCGACCCGTCGGCGCGCGTCTGGCGACCGACCGCCCCCGGAACGGTGCCGCAGACCCGGCCGAAGCTCAGCCCCGGAGAAGCCGAGGCGCTGCGGCTCTACGTGACCGGATTCAGCACCACCGAAGTCGCTGCACGCATGAACGTGCAATACGAGACGGCGAAGACCTACCTCCGACGCGTACGCGAGAAGTACGCGCGCGTCGACCGTCCCGCGAGCAAGAAGGCGGATCTCATCCGCCGTGCCGCGGAAGACGGCTACCTCGAATAGCCTCTGAGCCGTGGCGAAACTGTATTTCCGGTACGGAGCGATGAACTCCGGCAAGAGCACCGCGCTGCTCCAGGCCGCCTACAACTACGAGGAACGTGGGCAGCAGGTGCTGTTGGCGAAACCCGCGATCGACTCCAAGGGTCAGGCGTCCATCGTCTCGCGGCTCGGTGTCACGCGCGCCGTCGATTTCACGCTCGCCGCGGGCGAAGACGTTCGTGCGGCCTTCATGCGCCAGCGTGAACGGGTCATCCGCGAAACCGGCAAGGATGTCGCCTGCCTCCTGCTCGACGAAGTGCAATTCCTCGACGAAGGTCAGGTCGACGACCTGCTGCGCATCGCCATCGACGAAGACGTCCCCGTACTCGCCTACGGCATCCGCACCGATTTCCAGACGGTCGCGTTCCCGGGCAGCCGACGGCTGCTCGAGATCGCGCACTCGCTCGAAGAGCTCAAGACGATCTGCCGGTGCGGGCGCAAGGCGATCTTCAACGCCCGCACCGTCGACGGCGTGTTCATCTTCGACGGCGACCAGGTCGCCATCGACGCCACGACCGGCCGTCAGGGCGACGTCGGCTACGAGTCGCTCTGCGCGTCGTGCTACCTCGAGGAGTCGGGCGGCGTGCTCAACCGCGGCTGGAAGCCGCGACTCGACTTCAGCTACGACTCCGGCCCCGACGCCGACTTCTCATAACGCTCGGTGGTCGAGTAGCGCCCCCCCGGGCGCGTGTGCCTCGGTGGTCGAGTAGCGCCCGCCGGGAGCGTGTGCCTCGGTGGTCGAGTAGCGCCCGCCGGGCGCGTGTCGAGACCTAGTGCGAGCGCTCGTACGCCTCGCGCACGTCGGCCGAGATGCGACCGCGATCTCCCACCGAGAAGCCGTTCGACTGAGCCCACGAGCGGATCGCGGCGAGATCGCCGCCGCTCGAACGCGACGAACGACGCGCACCCGACCCGCGACCGGCACCCGCGACCGAGCGACCGGCCGAGATGAACGGGGCGAGGGCTGCGCGCAGCTTGTCGACGTTGGAGTCGGAGAGGTCGATCTCGTACGAGCGTCCCTCGAGCGAGAAACGCACGGTGCTGCCGCTGCCGTTCTCGAGCACGGTGCCGTCGAGGTCGTCGACGAGTTGCGTGATTTGCTTCTTCATTTGTGATTCCCCGTTTAATCAGAACGTGAGTCCGATCCGCGGGTTTAGATTAGCGCCTAAACCGCTTAGGGCGAAATGCCGTTCCGCATGCTGTGGAAACATGACGCGAAATCGCGGTGCGATTTCGCTGGGTACTGGGTACGCCCCGACGCGCACGGCCGTCACGCCGCCGAGCGGCGCGCCGGAACCGGCGGCGGGGGCCCGGTTGTTGACGCCGGAACGAAATGCGAAGAGGGCCGCCCGACGGGCGGCCCTCTTCGCATTGGTCGGGGTAACAGTGTCGTGGTTCAGGACATAGGAAACCCATGTCTCAAGACATAGGAAACCCTCGGCCACGCTCTGAGGGGTGTCGAAGGCTCGCCTGATCATCACTGCTGTCACCGTCCAGGGGCTCTCGCAGGCTGAGGCCGCGCGCACC
>NZ_JBMRCP010000108.1:0-9130 GCF_057350545.1 Pseudolysinimonas sp.
AGGGCGAACGCGGCGTTACCCGCCTCGAGGATGTCGCCGTTGGTGAAGGCGCCGCTGACGCCGACGATCGTGACGTCGGCTCCGCGAGTGCGCGTCTGCAGCACCGCGAACTCGTCGTCACCCGTGGCGAAGCAGCCGTCGATCGAGTTCTCGGCGTCCGCGACGTCGTACGAGGTCGCCCAGGCATCCACCGCCTCCGCCTGCACCGCGGCGGGCAGCTCGCAGTCGGTCTCGAGCCGGGACCCGAGGATGTCGGCGCCCTCACCGAGCACCACGCCCGGGGCGAAGTCGGCGAGTTCGTCGTCCCAGGGCTCCATCACGACGACGCGGTCGGCGAGCTCCAGCAGCTCGCGGCGCTGGTCGGAGCCGAGCACGAGGTAGTAGTCGAAGACGAGGAGCGTCGTCTGCGCGGGATCTTCGACGAGTTCGCGCACGTCACGCAACGTCGTCGCGGAGTCGACCTCGACGCCCTGGTCGCCGAGCACCGCGACGAGGGCGCGCGAGCCGGCCGGGCTGCCCGAGGTCGGCGACAGGTAGTCGGCCTCGCGCTCCTGCGGACGCGTGACGGCATAGACGACGACGGCGACGAGCACGAAGACGACGCCGATGGCGACGCCGAGCAGGATGCCGCGCACCGGGCTGCGCCGCTCGGGCGTAGACGACGGGGCCGCCGGTGGGGTGGGCGCGGTCGCGACGCTCATCGGCTCACCCCGGCGGTGTCGCCGGCGTCGGTCGTCTCGTCGAGCGGCCCGAACGCGGCGGCGGCCTTCGGCGCCAGTGGAGCGCGGGCTGCCCGCAGCTCCGCGGCGAGTTCCGACATCCGTCGCCACTGCTCTTCGGTGCCCGCGCGCCCGAGGTAGCGCACCCCGTCGAAGACTTCGGCGGCGTCGAGCAGCCGCTCGCGCGCGTCCGGGAAGACCCCGCCCGCGCGCCGCCCGAACTCTTGCGCCGTCGTGCCGGGGAACGCGAGCACGACACCCCGTTCGGCGAGGTCGCGCGCGAGCGAGCGGAAGACCTCGACGACGGCCGACGTGAAGTCGCCGTCGGCGGCGGCCTGGTCGGCGGCGGAGCGTATCTGCGCCGAGCTGCGGTCGTCGTCCTCGCCGAACAGGTCGCCCGTCACCTTGCTGCGCCGTCGCAGCCGTGGCACCCCGAAGATCACGAACGCGACGACGAGCAGCGCGACGACGAGGACGACGGCGATGATGATGCCGACCGTCGGACCGGCGTCGAATCCGACCGTGGGTTCGCCGGCCGGTTGATTGTTGCCGAGCAGCTCGCGCAACCAGTCGAGGAAGTCCTCGATCCAGCTCGGCGGCTCCTCGGGGGGCGCGTCGGCGCGGTTCAACTCCTCCTCGAGGAGTCGCCGGGCCTCCTCGTCGTCGGGGTCGACCGGCACGTCGACCGGGATGGCGCGGCTCATCGCGCGCCTCCACCCGGGAACGGGTCGCCGACCGTCGCACCGCGCTGGCGGTCGTCGACGTACCGCGCGAGAGTGAGGTCGAGCCCCTCCACGCGCATCCGCTGATCGAGGTAGAGGAGCGCGGCGGTCACCGTCTGCACGACGAGTCCGAAGGCACCGGCGATCGCGGCGACCGCCGTGACGACGACGGTGCGCACCGCCCCATAGAGCTCGGCCTGCGCCGCGTCGGCGCCGTTCGGGAAGATCAGGTTCACACCGAGATCGAGCGCCCACCCCACCGGCACCGTGAAGACCCAGGTGCCGAGCCCGACGATGATCCAGATGAGCAGCGTCGCGCCGAACAGCCGGAAGCCGGACCGGCGCGTGAGCCGCCAGGAGCGGCGCATCGCGCCGCCGATCCCGAGGCCTTCGATCGCGATCACGTGGGCCGTGAAGCCCAGTCGCGCGGCGAGGTAGCCGCCGAGGAAGACGATCAGGATGATCTCGCCGAACCCGAGCAGGAAGGCGAAGAAGCCGCCCATCATCGAGCTCACCGACACGAGCAGCGGAAGCGCCGCGGCGAGCGCGAGCACCGCCGCCGCGGTGAGCAGCATGAGCGCAGCCCAGGCCACGAGCCTTCCGAGCCGGCCGGTGAGTCGCCACCGTACGCCGCGGAACGAGACGCGCTCCGCGAGGAGGCTCCGGGATGCCGAGATGACGACCGGACCCGCGAGCAGCGCGGTCGCGGCGAAGGCGAGTCCGAGCGGGATCCACCACGCGATCGCACCCGTGACACCGAGCACGTTCGACGCGATCGCGTAGTCCTGGTAGTAGGAGGCGTCGAGCGCCGCCTGCGGACCGATCACGAGCAGCCATTGGAGGAGCAGGGCGAGTGCCGTCGTCGCGAGGCTCACCACGAGCGCGGGGCCGAGCGTCGTGCGCGGCGCACGGCGCTGGAGCCGGAACGGAGCCCCCAGGATCGCGCCGAAGGCGAGGGGACGCAGCGGCAGGAGCCCGCGCTTGGGCGGCGGAGTCCACACGGTGCGCGGACGCACGGGCGCGTCGACCGGGGCCGAGCCGTCGAGGCTGGGACCCGTTGGTGGAGCGAGCGGGGATCCCGTCGCGCCGAACACGGTTCCTCGGGCCGGACCGGCCGCCGGCGCTCCGGGCGCGGACCACGGCGACGCGACCGGCTGCGCCGCAGATCCGCTGTCGGTCACTCGGTCCTCTTCCCTGTCACGGACTCGTGCTCATGTTCTCACGCCCAGCACCCTGGACTACTCTGGTGCCCACCATGAACGCCCGCATCCTGGTCGTCGACGATGACACCGCCATCTCCGAGATGATCGGCATCGTGCTGCGCGCCGAAGGGTACGAGCCGACCTTCGCCGCCGACGGCGCCGCGGCCCTCGCGTCGTTCCGGGCGGACAACCCCGACCTCGTGCTGCTCGACCTCATGCTGCCCGGCATCGACGGCATCGAGGTGTGCGAACAGATTCGCGCCGAGAGCGGTGTGCCGATCATCATGCTCACCGCGAAAGGTGAGACGACGGATGTCGTGCGCGGTCTCGAGAGCGGCGCCGACGACTACGTCGTCAAACCGTTCAACCCGAAAGAGCTCGTGGCGCGCGTGCGCACCCGGCTGCGCCCCACCCCGGCCGCCGACAGCGAGACCGTCGCGATCGGCGACCTCCTCATCGACGTCGCCGGGCACGAGGTGCGTCGCGGATCGCTGCGCATCAACCTGACCCCGCTCGAGTTCCAGCTGCTCCTCGCGCTCGCGACCAAGCCGCAGCAGGTCTTCACCCGGGAGATGCTGCTCGAGCAGGTGTGGGGCTACCACTACAAGGCCGACACGCGACTCGTGAACGTGCACGTGCAGCGTCTCCGCGCGAAGGTCGAGCACGACCCCGACAACCCCCGCATCGTCACGACCGTGCGCGGCGTGGGCTATCGCGCGGGCGCGGTCACCTGACCGGATCCGCCACCTGATGCTGCGGTTCGACTGGCGTGCCTGGCTCGACCGGGCGGTACGTCTGTGGCGCGGCTCGTTGCAGCTGCGCACCATCGCGCTGACGCTCGCGTTGTCCGCGATCGCGGTCACAGCCGTCGGCGGTTACATCGTCACGAGCGTGCGGGCGAACCTGTTCGATCAGATGCGCGAGCAGGTCGTGGCGGAGGCGGGTCGCGCCACCGTCGCCGCGCAGGAGGTGTTCGACGTCGCCGCCGAGAGCGGCACCACGACCGACCTCGAACTCGTGCAGGACGACGCGTTCGAGACGATCGCGGGGAACGTCTCGACGCGACCGGTGGTCGCGATGTACCGCGTGCGCGGTCAGGAGGGCCCGGCGTCGCTCATCGACCAGCTGTCAGCGAACTCGCCCGACGAGATGCCGTTGAGCGCCGAGTTGCGCACCGCGGTCGAGGAGGGCGAGCCCGACGTCGCATCCTGGCAGTCCGTCGCTCTCCCCGCATCCGGGGACGCGACGTCGCCGGGGGTCGTCGTCGGCGCCCTGCTGCGACTGCCGGGCAACGAGCTCTACGGCCTCTACTTCGCCTACGACTTCGGGGAGAGCCAGCAGACGCTCGACTTCGTGCAGCGCACGCTCCTGGTCGGCGGGCTCGCGCTCGTGCTCCTCATCGGCGCCGTGGCGTACCTCGTCGCACGCCTCGTCATCGGCCCGGTGCGGGTCGCCGCCGAAGCGAGCGAGCGGCTCGCCCACGGCGAGCTCGAGTCGCGTCTGCCCGAGACCGGCGACGACGAGGTCGCCACCCTCGCGCGCTCGTTCAACCGGATGGCCGACAGCCTGCAGCGGCAGATCCGGCAGCTCGCCGACCTCTCCCACGTGCAGCAGCGGTTCGTCTCGGATGTCTCGCACGAGTTGCGCACGCCCCTCACGACGATCCGCCTCGCCGGCGACGTGCTGTACGACCAGCGCGCCGCGTTTCCTCCCGCGACCGCCCGCACGGCCGAGCTGCTCCACGCCCAGACGCAGCGCTTCGAGACGCTCCTCGCCGACCTGCTCGAGATGAGCCGCTACGACGCGGGTGCCGTGCAGCTCGAACTCGAGCCGACCAACCTCGTGCGCCTCGTCGAGGACGCGATCGAGCAGGTCGAGCCTCTCGCGTCGGAGAAGGACACGGAGATCCGGCTCATCGCACCGGGCGGCTACTTCGAGGCGGACGTCGACGCCCGCCGCATCCGTCGGGTGCTGCAGAACCTGCTCGGCAACGCGATCGACCACGGTGAGAGCCGCCCGATCGACGTGTACGTCGACAGCGATACGGATGCGATCGCGATCGCCGTCCGCGACCACGGCATCGGGATGTCGGCCGCCGACCTCGAGCACGTGTTCGACAGGTTCTGGCGGGCCGACCCGTCGCGTCAGCGGTCGACCGGCGGAACCGGGCTCGGGCTCGCGATCGCGCTCGAGGACGCGACGGTGCACGGCGGCTCGCTCGAGGTGTGGTCGGAGCCCGATGAGGGCTCCTGCTTCCGGCTCACCCTGCCCCGACGGCGCGGCGAGCCGCTCACCGCGTCGCCGCTCGGTCTCCCACCCGAGGAGGTGGACGCGTGAGGCGGCCGGAGCGCCTCGGCGTGCTCGCGGCGTTGGCGGCGGTGTTGCTCGCGGGCTGCGTGTCGATCCCGACCTCGGGAGGGGTCCAGAGCGAGCAGATCGACGCCGGACCGGACGAGGTGGACACGATCGCCCTCCCGGAGCGCCCGCAGCCGGGGCAGAGCGCCGCGCAGATCGTGCAAGGGTTCCTCCGCGCGGGACGCGGTCCACAGAACAACTACGCCACCGCGCAGGAGTACCTCGCGCCGGGTGTCGTCTGGAGCGGCATCGAGCGGGTGCTCGTCGCCTCCAGCATCGGGCCACCGGTCGAGGTCGACCCCGGCACGTTCAACGTGAGCGTCGTCGTCGTCGCGGAGGTCGACCAGCACGGCCGCTACGTCGCACTCCCTCTCGCGACGACGCAGACGCTGACCTTCGAACTCACCGAGGTCGACGGCGAGCAGCGCATCCTCACCCCGCCGCCCGGCACGGTGCTCTCCTCGAACGGCTTCGGCGCGGCATTCCGCTCGTACGCGCTCTACTTCTTCGACCCGTCCTACCGCTACCTCGTCCCCGAGGTGCACTGGTTCCCCACGCCGCGCGTCACCAATCGCATCGTCTCCGAGCTCGTGCAGGGTCAGGGCGAGTGGCTCGGCGCCGGGGTGCTGCAATCGGCGTTCCCCGAGGGAACGACGGCCAGTGCCGTGCCTGTCGAGTCGGGGGTGGAGGTCACACTCAATGCCGAGGTGCGGGCGGAGTCGCCCCTGATCCAGCTCCGCATGATCCAGCAGCTCAGCGCGAGCCTCACCTCCGTCGGCAATGTGAGCGCCGCCGACGTCGTGGTGACGGCCGGCGGGCTCGCGCTCGCACCCGCCACCGCGGAGAGCATCCCGCAACGCAGCCTCGGCGTGCGGGAGCTGATCGGGGGCGTTGACGGCGCGGTCCGCATCCTCACCCCCGATGGGACGCGCCCGATCGAGGGCATCGAGCTGCTGGCGGACGAGCTCGGCGCCCAGGCCGTGTCTCTGTCACGCGAACGCGACGTGCTCGCCGTTCTCGGTGCCGCCGGTGTGAGCGTCGTGCGCGGCGGTCAGGAGCCGGTTCTCGTCGACGCGCGCGCGAGGGTGATCGCCCCGACGGTCGACCCCTTCGGATTCGTCTGGACGGTGCCGTCCGACGACCCCGCAGGGCTGATCGCCACCGGCGGCGATGGCGTCGCGCGCTCCGTGCCGATCGGTGCCGACGGCAGCGTCACCGCGATCGAGCTCTCGCGGGACGGCGCGAGGCTGCTCGTCGCGCTCGAGACGGCCGAGGGGTCGAGGCTGTTCGCGATCGGCGTTCAGCGGGATGCCGAGCTCGCGCCTGTCGCGCTGCACACGCCGTTCGATCTGCGGCCGTCCGGAACCGTGATCGACATCGCCTGGGTGGACGGCCAGCGGGTCGCCGCCCTCGTCGCCGTCGGCGGCGAGACCGGCGTGCAGCTGCTGACGCTCGGCGGGCCTGCGGAGAGTCTCGGTGTCGCGGAGGACGGCGTCGCGATCGTCGGTGGAACCGGCGAACTCGGGCTGCGGGTGCTCACCTCCGCCGGGGTCGTGCTGCGTCCCACCACGGTCGGCGGCTGGACTCCGGCGGGCTTCGAGGCGTCCTTCCTGGGCACCCAGCAGTAGACGCCGTCCCCAGGTCGTCGCGGCGGCCGCACCTCCGGTCGGCCCGCGAGGCACGCTGGCGCCATGTCCGTCGCCGGCGCGTTCGCCTCCCTCTTCCCCGTGCCCTGCGTCGGCTGCGGCATCGAGGGTCGAGTGCTCTGCCCTCCTTGTGCCGCCGAGCTGTCGGAGAGAGTCGCCACGCGCGAGGTCGCGGGTGTCGGGCTCGTCACCTCGTCGCTGCGGTACGACGGCGTGCCGCGCGCAGCTCTCCTGGCGCTCAAAGAGCAGGGATCGACGGTGCTCGCCGCGCACCTGGCACGGCCGTTCGCGTCGGGCGTGACGACGGCGCTCGCAGGAAAGCCCGGAGCGGTGCTCGCCGCGGTACCGTCGACCAGGGCCGCCCGTCGCCGTCGCGGCTACGAACCGGTGCGTGTCCTCGCGAACCGCGCGGGCATCCGGCTCTCGCCGCTGTTCGCCGCAGCTCGGCCGCACGCCGTGCAGAAGGGCCTCGGTGTCGGCGACCGCGCACGCAACCTGAAGGGGGTGTTCGCGCTCGCCCGACCCGTCGCCGCGCTCCGCGTCGTGCTGCTCGACGACGTGCTGACCACCGGGGCGACACTCGCTGCCGCAGCGGAGGTGCTCCGCGAGGGCGGGGCCGAGGTGGTCGGAGCCGCGGTTCTGGCCCACACTCCGCGTCGCGACGCACTCTCATCGGGAACCCCCAGCTTCAAACCGTGACTTCCGGCAGGGCCGCGACTAGCGTGGGGCCAAAGGCGCTCCCGGAGCGACCTGGCTCCGGGGCAATGAGCCAGATCTCAGGAGGAGGGCGTGCCATGGACATCACCATCACCGGTCGTGGAGTCGAGATCCCGGATCGTTTCGAGGACTACGCCACCGAGAAGTCCGAGAAGATCGCGCACCTCGCCGACAAGGCGCTGGCCCTCGAGATCCGCGTGATCCGACACCACGAGACGAACGGCACCGCCGGCGACGATCGCGTCGAACTCACCCTCATCGGCCCCGGCCCCGTCGTACGGGCCGAGGCGGCCGCGGGCGACAAGTACGCCGCGTTCGACCTCGCGCACGAGAAGCTGCTCGAGCGGGTACGTCAGGCGAAAGACCGCAAGAAGATCCATCGGGGTGCCCGCCGCCCCGAGTCGCTCGGGCAGGCGACGAGCAACGGCAAGGTCGCCGACCTCGTGCCCGCGAGCACGGCGGTGCTCGAAGCGATCGCGACGGGCGAGGTGCCCGTGCAGAACAACAACGAGGAGGAGGCGGAGTGGAGCCCCGTCGTCATCCGCGAGAAGGTCTTCCCGGCCGAGCGGATGACGAAAGAGGATGCGGTCGATCAGATGGAGCTCGTCGGGCATCCCTTCTTCCTCTTCATCGACGCGGCGACCGACAACCCCTCCGTGGTCTACCGCCGCAAGGGCTGGCACTACGGGGCGATCTCCCTCGACGCCGAGGCGGACGAGGTCGCGAAGCGGCGCCGGCGCTAGTCCGCGCTCAGCGAAACCCGGTAGCCCCGTCCTCCCAGGACGGGGCTACTACGCTTGACAGGTCACACGCCGGTAACGGCGGGCCGACCCGAGCCCGCATCCTGAAGGAGAGTTCGTGGCCAACGTCCTGGAGAGAGTCCTCCGCGTCGGCGAGGGTCGTACCCTGCGCCGCCTCAAGCGCTACGCCGAGGCGATCAACCACCTCGAAGACGCCTTCACCGATCTCACCGACGAGGAGCTGCGCGGCGAGACGACGCAGTTCCGCGACCGGTTCGCCGACGGCGAGTCGCTCGACGACCTCCTTCCCGAGGCTTTCGCCGCGGTGCGCGAAGCCGCGAAGCGCACCCTCGGTCTCCGCCCGTTCGACGTGCAGCTCATGGGCGGCGCCGCACTCCACCTCGGCAACATCGCCGAGATGAAGACCGGTGAGGGCAAGACCCTCACCGCGACGACCGCCGCCTACCTCAACGCGATCGCAGGCAAGGGCGTGCACGTCGTCACGGTCAACGACTACCTCGCGTCGTACCAGTCCGAGCTCATGGGTCGTGTCTTCCGCGCGCTCGGCATGACCACGGGCTGCATCCTGGCCGGCCAGACTCCCGCCGAGCGTCGGGAGCAGTACGCGACCGACGTCACCTACGGCACCAACAACGAGTTCGGCTTCGACTACCTGCGCGACAACATGGCGCGCCAGACCGCCGACATGGTGCAGCGCGGCCACTACTTCGCGATCGTCGACGAGGTCGACTCGATCCTCATCGACGAGGCGCGCACGCCGCTCATCATCTCGGGACCGGCGTCGGGCGAGGCGAACCGCTGGTTCGGTGAGTTTGCGAACGTCGCCAAGCGCCTCATCGAGGGCGAAGACTACGAGGGCGACGAGAAGAAGCGCACCGTCGGCGTGCTCGAGCCCGGCATCGAGAAGGTCGAAGACTATCTCGGCATCGACAACCTCTACGAGTCGGCCAACACACCCCTCATCTCGTTCCTCAACAACTCGATCAAGGCGAAGGCCCTGTTCAAGAA
>NZ_JBMRCP010000109.1:0-9346 GCF_057350545.1 Pseudolysinimonas sp.
GATGGTGGCTCCCGCGCACGCGAACCTCGCGCGCGGCGAAGCGGCGGCACGCATCCTCGCCAAGGCCGGTCCGGAGTTCGGCAAGGTGTTCTTCACCAACGGCGGGGCGGATGCCAACGAGAACGCCATCCGCATGGCGCGACTCACGACGGGTCGGGACAAGGTGCTCTCCACCTACCGCTCGTACCACGGCAACACCGGCGCGGCCGTCGTCGCGACGGGCGACTGGCGTCGCATCCCGAACGAGTACGCGCGGGGGCACGTGCACTTCTTCGGCCCGTTCCTCTACCGCTCCGAGTTCTGGGCGTCGACACCCGAGGAGGAGAGCGCCCGCGCGCTGCATCATCTGAAGCGCATCATCCAGGCGGAAGGACCGGCGTCGATCGCCGCGATCCTGCTCGAAGGGGTACCGGGAACGGCCGGTGTCATGCTCCCGCCGCCGGGCTACCTCACCGGGGTGCGCGAGCTCGCCGATGAGCACGGCATCGTGCTCATCCTCGACGAAGTCATGTCGGGCTTCGGCCGCACCGGGTCGTGGTTCTCGTGGCAGCACCCCGAGATCAACCCCGACGGCATCGTGCCCGACCTCATCACCTTCGCGAAGGGCGTCAACTCGGGCTACGTGCCCGTCGGCGGCGTCATCATCTCGGAGTCGATCTCGGGCGCGTTCGACGACCAGGTGTTCCCGGGGGGGCTCACCTACTCCGGGCATCCGCTCGCCGCCGCGTCGATCGTCGCCTCGATCGACGCGATGGAGGAGGAGGGCATCGTCGAGAACGCCCGCGCGATCGGTGAGGACGTGCTCGGACCGGGCCTGCGTGCGCTCGCGGAGCAGCATCCGCTCATCGGCGAGGTGCGTGGCATCGGCGTCTTCTGGGCGCTCGACCTCGTGTCCGACCGCGACACGCGCGCACCCGTCGCCCCGTCCGTCATCGGAGCGCTCAAGAAGGAGCTCATGGATCGCGGCTACCTGCCGTTCGTGTCCGACAACCGGCTGCACGTCGTGCCGCCGTGCGTCGTCACGCCGGAGGAGGCCCTGCGTGGTCTCGCGATCCTCGACGAGGCACTGACCGCCGTCGCCGCCTCCGCGGGTTGAGTGCCGCGCAGCGGGCGGATCGAAACCCACGAACGGTTGACTCGGGGGCGGTTTCGATACACCGCGCTGACGCGCGGCACTCAACCCGCGGTGAGACGGTATCCGGCGTAAGCTTGCAGATCGTGTCCGCTCAGTCTCCGTATGTCGTGAACGTCCGCGACCTCGTGCACCGCCCCGGCGAGATGCGCGAGCGCGAGCTCGACTTCGCCCTCCCCGAGAAGCTCGGCGAGGGCGCGGCCTCCGTGGCGGCGGGCGAGCGGGTCGAGATCTCGCTGCGGCTCGAGGGTCTCCACGACGGGATCCTGGTCAGCGCCGAGGTCGATACCGTCGCCCGCGGCGAGTGCGTGCGGTGCCTCGATCCGGTCGAGATCGACGTCGAAGTCGAATTCCAGGAGCTTTTCGCGTATTCTCCCGATGAAGCTTTCGACTTCGTGGTTCGAGACGACCAGCTGGATCTCGAACCCGTTGTCAGGGATGCGGTGGTGCTGTCGCTGCCGTTCCAGCCGGTGTGTCGCCCGGACTGTCCTGGCCTCGACCCCGTCACCGGGGAGAGGCTGCCGGACGGTTACGAGCGGCCGGTCGAGCAAGGCATCGACCCGCGGTGGGCGGCCCTCGAAGGCTTCAGCACCGATACAGACTCCAACGAGAAGTGAGATAACCATGGCCGTTCCGAAGCGCCGCCAGTCGCGTGCCAACACGCACGCCCGCCGTTCGCAGTGGAAGGCGACCCCCGTCCAGCTCGTGAAGACGATCGAGAACGGCAAGGTCACCTACTCCCTCCCGCACCGCGCGAAGGTCGTGGAGGACTCGGCCGGCACGCCCCTGTACCTGGAGTACAAGGGCCGCAAGGTCGCGGACGTCTGACGCCCCGCGTCACCCCTGCGGAGCCCGCACCCGCCGAGGACCTCGCCTCCCAGCTCCGGATCTCCGTCGATCCGGAGCTGCTCGAGCTTGCCCTGACGCATCGCTCGTTCGCCTATGAGAACGGCGGACTCGCCCACAACGAGCGACTCGAGTTCCTCGGCGACTCGATCCTCGGGCAGGCCGTCACGGTCATGCTCTACCGCGAGAACCCCGACCTCGACGAGGGTGAGCTCGCGAAGCGCCGCGCCTCGCTCGTCTCGTCGGTCGCGCTCGCCGAGATCGCCGGCCTGATCGGGCTCGGCGACTACCTGCGGCTCGGCCGCGGCGAGGAGCTCACGGGCGGACGCGAGAAGTCGAGCATCCTCGCCGACGCGCTCGAGGCGCTCATCGGCGCCGTCTACCTCTCGGCGGGTCCGGATGCCGCCACCGCGTTCGTGCTGCGGCTCATCGACCCGCTGCTCGCCGACCCCGACCGCTTCGGGGCGGCGATGGACCCGAAGACGAGCCTGCAGGAGCTGTCCACCCGCCTCGGCAAGGGACTCCCGCAGTACGTGGTCACCGACTCCGGCCCCGACCACTCGAAGCGTTTCCACGCCGTCGTCGCCTTCCAGGGCGACGAGCTCGCGTCGGGCGACGGCACGAGCAAGAAGCAGGCCGAGATGGCCGCCGCACTCGCCGCCTGGTCGGTGCTGCACGACGGTCCGCGCACGAAGCGCCAGGGCTAGGGATGCCGGAACTCCCCGAGGTCGAGGTCGTGAGAGCCGGCCTCGAACCCGCGGTCACGGGAGCCACGGTGCGCCGCGTCGAGATTCTCGATGAGCGGTCGCTGCGCCGCCACGACGGCCCTGCGGAAGATTTCGTCGAGCGTCTCACCGGGGCGCGGCTCGCCACCCCGCGCCGCCGCGGCAAGTTCCTCTGGATCCCTCTGGCCGACTCACTCGGTGGTCGAGTAGCGCCGCTGGCGCGTGTCGAGACCCCGGAGGCCGTCGTCATCCACCTCGGGATGTCCGGTCAGGTGCTGCTCCGCGACCCGAGCGCCGAGCGTGACCGCCTGACCCGCATCGTGCTGGATGTCGACGCCCCCGGTCACGGCCCGGTGCGGGTCGATTTCGTCGACCAGCGCATCTTCGGGTCGATGGCGCTCGACGCTCTCGTGCCGGCATCCGATCGCCCGCACGCGCCTGACCAGCTCGTGCCGAGCCAGGTGTCGCACATCGCGCGCGACCCCGTCGATCCGCTCTTCGACGACGACCTCTTCCTCCGGAGGCTCGCGACGCGCGACACCGGCATCAAGCGCGCGCTGCTCGACCAGACCCTCGTGAGCGGCATCGGCAACATCTACGCCGACGAGGCGCTGTGGGCGGCGCGCATCCACTACGACCAGCCGACCCGCGCACTCAGCCGCCCCCGGGCGAAGACGCTCCTCGCCGAGGTGCGACTCGTGCTCGGCCGGGCGCTGGCCGAAGGCGGCACGTCGTTCGACGCGCAGTACGTCAACGTGAACGGCGCCTCCGGCTACTTCTCGCACTCGCTCAACGCCTACGGGCAGCACGGCAAGCCGTGCCCTCGGTGCGGTCGCCCGATCGTGCGCGAGAGCTTCATGAACCGCGGCTCGCACTTCTGCCCGTTCTGCCAGCGCGTCAGGTCGCGGTGACCACCGTGCGCGCACCGCACGGTGCCGGAAGACCGAGACGCGCCGCGGCGCGGCGAGTCTCGTCCCATCGGTGTTCAGCCGACGCGGATCACAGCTTCTTCTGCCACGCGCCCTCGTAGGTGAACGGCACGAAGCCGACGGCCTCGTTGACGTCGAGCATCGGGCGGTTCTCCTCGGCGTTGAACGTCGTGATCGACGGATGGCCCGGGAACTCCTCCTCGAGGTGGGCGATGTTCGCGAGCTTGAGCACCATCCCGAGCCGGTGGCCGCGGTGCTCGCGCATCACGATCGTGTCGCCCTGATCAGCCGGACGGTCGAGCTCCGGCGGCACGCTCAACTCGGTGTAGCCCACGAGATGCCCCGAGGCGACGTGCTCGACCGCGGCGAACAGGATGCTGCGCGGGGAGTCCTGCTGCTCGCGCTCCTGGTCGCGCCACCGCTCGACGGTCCAGACGTCCTCCTCCTCGTCGAGTCCGCCCGAGGGGGCGTCGGTGCTCATCCGGGTGGCGAGCATCGCCAGGTCGTCGATCCAGTGCTCGGGTGCGACGCGCTGCCAGCGGTGCACGCGGTAGCCCGCCGACTTCGCCTCGGCGACCGCGAGTCGCTCGGCGAACACGGCCGGGTCGACCGGCAGCGCGAGTCGGCTGCCGCGGTTCACCTGCTCGAGCGAGTAGCCCCGAGCGAGCAGGAACCTCACCTCGCGCGCCGCGGCCGGCATCGAGCCGAATCCGGTGGGCGGATCGAGGCGCGGTCCGTCGGCGGGCGCCGCGCCGGCGTAGACGTGCACCTGGGTGCGGCCACGCGCGCGGGCGAACTCCTCCACGCGGTCCGCGAGCGCGCGACCGATGCCCCGACCGGTGAACTCGGGATGGACCTGCACGATCGACCACGCCGTGTTCGACGCGTCGCCCTCGGTCGGGCTCTCGTAGGTACCGCGCGCGACGATGCGCCCGTCGACCCGGGCGCCGAACAACTGCCGGTCCTCGTGCGCCGACGGCCGCCAGCCGGGCAGCAGCTCCTCCGCGCGATAGGAGAGCTCGCTGTTGCCGATCACGGCGCTCTCGGCGGCATTGCGCGCCGCGACGCTGTCGACGAAGTCGCGCGCGGCGGGGGAGTCGTCGATCGACTCGGGGATCGACAGCTCTTCGATCTCGACACCCATCACAGGTCCTTTCTCCAGGCGCCCTCGGAGCCGAGGGCCGTGAAACCGAGGCGCTCGTTGACGTCGAGCATGTGGCGGTTCTCTTCGGCGTTGAACGTGAGGATGCTCGGGTGCCCGGGTGCGTACTCGGCGAGGTGCAGGAGGTTCGCGGCCTTGACGAGCATCCCGAGCCGGTGCCCGCGGTGCTCGCGCAGCACGAGCGTCGCGTACTGCTGCACGGCGCGGTGCTTCTGTCGCGGCACCGAGAGGTAGCTGAAGCCGACGAGCCGCCCCGAGGGGACATGCTCGGCCGCGGCGAACAGGTGACGGCGAGGATTGCTCTCGCGGCGGGCGTCGGTGTTCCTGACGCGCTCCACCGTCCAGACGTCTTCGGGTTCCTCGAGTCCGGCGCTCGGTGCGTCGGTGCTCATCCGGGTGGCGAGCAGCGCGCGATCCTCGAGCCACGGCTCGGGGGTGCGGTCGACCCAGGTGTGCACGCGGTAGTCGGGGCCGGATGCCTCCCGCGCCGCGGCGAGCATCTCGTCGAGGCCCGCGACGGGGAGCGGAAGGCGACTGAGACGCTCCACCTGCTCGAACGAGTAGCCGCGGGCATCCATGAAGCGCGTCGACCGCGCATCCGCCGAGATCGAGCCGAACCCCGTCGGCGACGGCCGTCGCGGACCGTCGAGCGACCGCCCGGGCACGTAGGTGACGACCTTGCGGCGGCCGTCGGCGCGTGCCGCCTCTTCGAGCACGTCGGCCAGGGCGCGTCCGATCCCGCGACCCTGCACTCGCGGGTGCACGCCGAGCAGCGCCCACGACAGGTCGAAGCCGTCGCTCGCCGAGGTCTCGAGGGTGGCCTGCGCGACGATGCGATCACCCACCCGGGCGACGAACAGCCGCTTCGGCTGGTACGGGTTGTGGAACTGCGGCAGTTCCTCGTCGGGTTCGTAGGTGAGGTCGGGGGTGCCGTAGGCGTCGGTCCACACCTCGTTGCCGACCTCGATCGCCTCGACGAACGCGGCCCCTCCGGGGGCGTCGAGCGTCGCGGGAACGGGGAGTTCCTCGATCGTGAATGCACTCATGGCGGCGGTGTCCTCTCGCCGCCTCGTGGGCAGCCGATCAGACTAGCCGCGCCCGCCTCCGGGCCGCCACCTCCGACATCCGATCGTGACCAACTTCAGGGTCGGATGCCGTCGCGAACCCGGTGCGAAGGGTCGGGTACGGTGGGGGAAGCCTGAAACTGGAAACGGAGTCGCGTGTACCTGAAGAGCCTGACCCTCAAGGGGTTCAAGTCCTTCGCGACCCCCACGACGTTCGCGTTCGAGCCCGGCGTCACGTGCGTCGTCGGACCCAACGGATCGGGCAAGTCGAACGTCGTCGACGCTCTCGCCTGGGTCATGGGCGAGCAGGGTGCGAAGACCCTCCGCGGCGGCAAGATGGAGGACGTCATCTTCGCCGGTACCGCGACGCGCGGGCCGCTCGGCCGTGCCGAGGTGCAGCTCACGATCGACAACGCCGACGGCGCCCTGCCGATCGAGTACTCCGAGGTCACGATCTCGCGCACCCTGTTCCGCAACGGCGGCAGCGAGTACGCGATCAACGGCGAGCAGTGCCGCCTCCTCGACGTGCAGGAGCTGCTCTCCGACTCCGGCCTCGGGCGCGAGATGCACGTCATCGTCGGCCAGGGCCAGCTCGACGCCGTGCTGCACGCCACCCCCGAAGACCGCCGCGGCTTCATCGAGGAGGCGGCGGGCATCCTCAAGCACCGTCGCCGCAAGGAGAAGACCCTCCGCAAGCTCGACGCGATGCAGACCAACCTCACGCGGCTCTCCGACCTCGCGGGCGAGATCCGGCGTCAGCTCAAGCCGCTCGGGCAGCAGGCCGAGATCGCGCGCGAGGCCGCGCTCATCCAGTCGACCGTGCGAGATGCCCGCGCCCGCCTGCTCGCCGACGAGGTCGTGTCGCACCGCGCCGCGATCACCGAGCTCGGTCGCGGCGAGAGCGAGCGCAAGACCGAGCGACTCGTGCTGCAGGAGCAGCTCGACCAGGCGCGACTGCGGCAGGGTCGCCTCGAGCAGGCGATGGTCGGGGATGCCGTCGACGACGCGCGCCGCATCGCGTTCGGCCTCGAGCAGGTGCAGGAGCGGATGCGCTCGCTCTACACGCTCGCCAACCAGAAGCTCTCCCTCCTCGGCCAGCAGGCGGAACTGCCCGGGATGTCGTCGACCGTCTCGCAGCGCATGGTCGACGATGCCCGCGAGGAAGCCGTACGGCTCGGCGCGGGCGTCACCACCGCGGAGGAGACGCTCGGGCGGGCGTCCGCCGCGACCGCGACCGCGCGCGGCAGCCTCGACTCCCTCGACGAGGAGATCAGCGCGCAGAGCGCCCTCGTCTCGGCGCACGACCTCGAGCAGGGGCGACTCGACGGCGTGGTCGCCGCCGCCGAGTCGCGTCTCGCCGCGACCCGCAACGAGGCCGAGCGTCAGCGCGCCGCCCTCGCCCAGGCCGAGCAGCGCCGCGACGTCGCGCGCGACGAGCTTCTCGCCCTCGAAGGCGACCCGGAGGCGGTGCGCGAGGACGACTCGCTCGCCGCCGCGGTGCAGACCGCCGACGAGGCCGTCGAGGCCCTCCGCGCCGAGGTCGAGCAACTCCGTGAAGAGCTGCACACCTCGGAGCGCGAGCGCGACGCCCTCGCCGCCCGTACGGGTGCCCTGTCACTCGCCCTCGACCAGCGCGACGGATCGGGCGCCGTCGTCGGCGCCTCCGGCATCCGCGGTCTCGTCGCCGAGCACATCCAGGTGCGCGCGGGCTTCGAGGCCGCGATCGCCGCCGCCCTCGGCTCGCTCTCCGACGCCGTGCTCGCCGACTCGCGCGACGCCGCCTTCTCCGCTCTCGACGAGGTGCGTTCCACCGACGCGGGCCGCGTCGAGATCGTCATCGCCGACGCCGCGGACGCGGTCATCCCGAGCGGTTTGCCGTCGGGTATCGAGTCGGCCGCCGCCCTCGTGACGGGCCCCACCGGCATCCGGGGTCTGCTCGCGTCGGCGGTCGTCGTCGACGATCTCGCCGCGGCTCGGAAGGCCTGGCCCTCGATCGCGAAGCTGGGGCTCACGATGATCACGCGTGACGGCGACGTGCTCACCGAGCACGTGCTGCGCGGCGGCACGGGCGGCGTGCGCTCGACGATCGAGCTCACCGCGGAACGGGATGCCGCCCAGGCGAAGCTCACCGAGGTCACCACCGCGATCGAGCGGCAGCGGTTCGCGCTCGTCGGCAAGCGCGAGGCGCTCGACCTCGCCCAAATCGACGCCGCCACGGCCGCGGCCGCGCTCAAGGGGTTCGAGTCGGCGCTCGCCGAGCGCAGCGAGACCCTGGGACGTTCGCGCGTCTCGCTCGAAGCCGCCCAGGCGGAGGGTGAGCGTCTCGCCCTGTCGCTGCGCGAGCTCGCCACCGCGGTCGAGGAGGCCGAGGCCGCCTTCGAGGCTGCGCGCAACGACCGCGACGGACACGCCGCGACGCCTCGGCCGATCCTCGATGTCTCGGCGCGCGACGGACTGCTCGCCGAGCTCGAGACCGCTCGCGCCGCCGAGGTGCAGGCGCGCATCGAACTCGAGACTGCGCGCGAGCGGGTGCGCTCGCAGCGCGCGCAGGCCGAGTCGCTCCAGCAGCAGCTCGAGGCGGAGCGTGCCGCCGCCGAGGAGGCCGCGCGCCTCGCCGTGCTGAGGCAGCATCAGGTCGAAGCGGCGCAGCGCGTGATCGCGGCGCTGCCGGCGGCGCTCGACGTCGCCGACCGCTCCGTCGCGCAGGCCCGCGTCGCGCTCGCCGCCGCGGAAGCCGATCGGTCGAAGCAGAACGAGGAGCTCACCGAGCTCCGGCGGGCGGAGAGCTCGCTCCGCGAGCGGCTCGCGGCGCTCAACGAGAACGTCCACGGCCTCGAGATGCAGGTCTACGAGAAGAAGCTCCACCTCTCGACGCTGCTCGAGCGCGCCGCCGAAGAACTCGCGCTCGACGAGGACGTGCTCGTCGCCGAGTACGGCCCCGACGTGCCGATCACGGAGACCGTCGAGGTCGAGGGCGAGGAGGTCACCTCCGAGAAGCCCTTCGTGAGAGCCGAGCAGGAGGGGCGTCTCGCCGCGGCGGAGCGCAAGCTCGGGCAGCTCGGGCGCGTCAACCCGCTCGCGCTCGAGGAGTTCGAGGCGCTCGAGCAGCGACACCGGTTCCTCACCGAGCAGCTCGCCGACCTCACCGCGACCCGCAAGGATCTGCTGACGATCATCGACGAGATCGACGAGAAGATGCAGGACATCTTCTCGTCGGCGTTCGAAGACACCAAAGCCGCCTTCCACCAGGTCTTCCCCGTGCTGTTCCCGGGCGGCACCGGCAGCATCCACCTCACCGATCCGGACGACCTGCTCGCGACCGGCGTCGAGGTGACGGTGAAGCCTGCGGGCAAGAAGATCGAGCGGCTGTCGCTGCTCTCGGGCGGGGAACGCTCGCTCGCCGCCGTCGCGCTGCTCATGGCGATCTTCAAGGCCCGCCCGAGCCCGTTCTACATCATGGACGAGGTCGAGGCGGCGCTCGACGACGC
>NZ_JBMRCP010000110.1:0-6196 GCF_057350545.1 Pseudolysinimonas sp.
GCCGGCGAGGGCGTGGGCCGACTCGATCGCCGGGATGATGCCCTCGGTCTTGCACAGCAGCTCGAAGGCCGCCATCGCCTGCTGGTCGGTGGCGTAGCGGTACTCGGCGCGGCCCGAGTCGCGCAGGAAGGAGTGCTCCGGGCCGACGCTGGGGTAGTCGAGCCCGGCGGAGATGGAGTGGGACTCGATGGTCTGGCCGTCGGCGTCCTGCATGAGGTAGCTGAACGTCCCGTGCAGGACTCCCGGCTCACTCGCCGCGAACCGCGCGGCATGACGGCCTGACTCGATGCCCTCTCCCCCGGCCTCGATGCCGATCAGGCGCACGTCGGCGTCGTCGAGGAACGCGTGGAAGATGCCGATCGCGTTCGAGCCTCCGCCGACGCAGGCCATGACGACATCCGGGAGCTTGCCGGTGAGGTCGATGACCTGCTGGCGGGCCTCCTCGCCGATGATCTTCTGGAAGTCGCGCACCATCGCGGGGAACGGGTGCGGACCTGCCGCGGTGCCGAAGATGTAGTTGGTCGTCTCGACGCTCGTGACCCACTCGCGGTAGGCCTCGTTGATGGCGTCTTTGAGGGTGCGCGAGCCCGTCGTCACGGCGACGACATCGGCGCCGAGGGGCCGCATGCGCGCGACGTTGAGCGCCTGGCGTTGCGTGTCGACCTCGCCCATGAAGACGGTGCACTCGAGTCCGAACAGCGCTGCCGCGGTCGCGGTCGCGACGCCGTGCTGGCCGGCTCCGGTCTCGGCGATGACCCGCTTCTTGCCGAGGCGCTTCGTGAGCAGGGCCTGGCCGAGCACGTTGTTGATCTTGTGCGAGCCGGTGTGGTTGAGGTCTTCGCGCTTGAGGATGATGCGAGCGCCACCGGCGTGCTCCGCGAACCGCGGCACCTCGGTGATGATCGACGGGCGACCGGTGTAGGTGCGGTGCAGTTCGGCGAGCTCGGCCGCGAACGAAGGATCCGCCTTCGCGTCCTCGTAGGCGGCGGCGAGCTCGTCGATGGCCTTGATGAGCGACTCGGGCATGAACCGGCCGCCGTAGGCGTCGAAGAAGGGACCGGGGCGGTCCTTGAGGGAAGTCATCGTCCGGCCTCCAGGAACGACTCGAGGGTGGCGACGGGGTCGTCGCCCGTGACGAGCGCCTCCCCGATGAGTACGACGTCGGCACCGGCGGCGCGATAGTGCGCCACGTCGGCGGGATCGGCCACCGCCGACTCCGCGACGCGGATGACACCCGACGGGATGCGATCGGCGAGTCGACCGAACAGGTCGCGGTCGAGCTCGAACGTCGACAGGTCGCGGGCGTTGACGCCCACGAGGTGCGCGCCCACGTCGAGTGCGCGCTCGACCTCCTCGGCGGAGTGCGCCTCGACGAGCGGCGTCATCCCGAGCTGCACCACGAGGTCGTGGAGCTCCCGCAGCGAGTTCTGCTCGAGGGCGGCGACGATGAGCAGTACGAGGTCGGCGTCGGCGGCCCGCGCCTCCACGACCTGGTACGGATCGGCGATGAAGTCTTTGCGCAGCACGGGAACGTCGACGGCGCGGCGCACCTCCGTGAGGTCGGCGAGCGAGCCGCCGAAGCGGCGCCCCTCGGTGAGCACGCTGATCGCGCTCGCTCCCCCGGTCTGGTACGAGACCGCGAGGGCGGCCGGGTCGGCGATCTCGGCGAGCGGACCCCGCGAAGGACTCGCACGCTTGACCTCGGCGATCACCTTCACCCGATCGGCCGGGGCGAGCGCCGCGAGCGCGTCGCGCGCCGCCGGGCGCCCGAGCGCGACCCTCTCGACCGCGGAGAGCGGCTGCTGCTCACGACGGGATGCGGCGTCGTCGAGGGCGCCCGCCGTCAGCTCCGCGAGCAGGTCAGGAATTGCTCTTCGGGGCGTAACGCGGCCCCTTGACGCCATAGCCCATCGCGGCGAGCGCGAGGCCCGCGACGAGGCCGAGCACGATCACGCCGACCGAGATCCAGACGACCAGCGGCTGCTCGAAGAAGAACGCGACGGTGCCGACCGCGAAGCCGATCAGCATGATGACCACGCCGACCCACGCGGCGGGGGAATTGCCGTGACCGGGCTCGTTCTCGTCGTGGCTCACTGGGGACTCCTCGTACTCGGGGGTGTGCGTCGTCAGTCTATCGAGTCTCGACACGCCGCCTGCAGCGACTACTCGACCACCGGGACGTCGGTCGGGTCGTCGCCCTCGGACAGCGCATCCCAGTCGCTCGCTCGGTCTCCCTGCACGCGGGAACGCGAGTACCGCGACGTGCTCGTCGGCCAGCGGCGCACGGTCGTCGAGACCCCGATTGCGACGAGCACCTGCAGGATGCCGGCGACGAGCGCGAGAACACCGAGTGTCCCGCCATCGGGCGTGTTGAGGGCGACGAGGACGACGCAGAGTCCGAGCAGAGCGAGCAGCACCGAGAGGATGAGTCGGAACACCGGCCCGGCGAGCAGCATCGCGGCGGCCGCGGCGGCCGACGCGAGCGCGAGCGCGGTGAACCCCGCGCTGACGGGCGACGCGGCACCCGTCAGCGCGATCGGCACGACGAGGGCGAGCAGCGCGAGGAGACGCAGGCGCGACGCGGTCATCGCGATCCTCAGGTGAGTCGGCGCATCGCGTTGGCGATCGCGACGGCGCGCAACGGCGCGGCGGCCTTGTTGTGCGCCTCCTCGTGCTCGCTCGCGGCATCCGAGTCGGCGACGAGACCGGCTCCGGCCTGCACGCGCGCGAGACCGCCGACGATCGTCGCCGTGCGGATCGCGATCGCGAGGTCGGCATCTCCCGCGAGGCCGAAGTAGCCGACGACGCCCCCGTAGACGCCACGCTGGGCCGGCTCGAGTTCGTCGATGATCTCGAGCGCCCGCGGCTTCGGCGCGCCGGAGAGCGTGCCCGCCGGGAACGTCGCCCGGAACACGTCGATGCTCGTGGCGTCGGGCCGCAGATCGCCCTCGACCGTCGAGACGAGGTGCATGATGTGGCTGAACCGCTCGACCTGCATGAACTCGGTCACCTCGACGGAGCCCGCCACGCACACCTTCGAGAGGTCGTTGCGCGCGAGGTCGACGAGCATGAGGTGCTCGGCTTGCTCCTTGGGGTCGCCGAGGAGCTCGTCGGCGAGGTCGACATCCTGTTCGGGACTCTCGCCGCGCGGCTTGGAGCCGGCGATCGGATGCGTGATGACGCGCCCGTCGCTCACCTTGACGAGCGCCTCGGGACTCGAGCCGACGATCGCGTACTCGGAGCCGTCGGGAGCCTCGAGCGTGAGCAGGTACATGTACGGGCTCGGGTTGAGCGTGCGCAGCACCCGGTAGACGTCGATCGGGTCGGCGGTGATCTCGTGGTCGAAGCGCTGCGAGATCACGACCTGGAAGACATCCCCGTCGCGGATGTACTCACGCGAACGCTCGACGGCGGCGAGGTAGTCATCACGTTTCGTGCGCGCGATCGGCTC
This sequence comes from Pseudolysinimonas sp., assembly GCF_057350545.1. Classification (NCBI taxonomy): domain Bacteria; kingdom Bacillati; phylum Actinomycetota; class Actinomycetes; order Micrococcales; family Microbacteriaceae; genus Pseudolysinimonas; species Pseudolysinimonas sp. Next base: position 3,452 of record NZ_JBMRCP010000110.1, read on the forward strand.
CGGCGAGACGGTGAGGTCGACGTCGGCGAGCCACGCCTCGCTCGGGCGGGCGAGACCCGACTGGAGGTCGTCGAGGCGACGCTGCGCATCGGCCCACAGGGTCTCCTCGTCGTCGACGCCGTCGTTGAGCGCCGCTGCGATGAGGATCGCCGACCCCGTGCGGTGGTCGAGCGCGACGAGCTCCGAGACGAACGAGAACGCCTGACCGGGAACGTCGAAGTCGGCGGGCGGGGCGTCGGGCAGCCGCTCGAGCTGCCGCACGGCCTCCCACCCGATGAAGCCGACGAGGCCGCCGGTGAGCGGCGGGTGCCCGTCCACCTGCGGGGTGCTCCAGCGGCGGTAGAGGTGGGTGAGCGCGTCGAGCGGCTCCGTCGGGCAGTCGTCACCGAGGGCACGGGATGCCGGCAGCCCGTAGTCGATCCAGGTCACCCCGGTCGGTCCTTGCGTGAGCACACCCCGGGAGCCGACGCCGACGAACGACCACCGCGACCAGATCCCTCCCTGCTCCGCGGATTCCAGCAGGAACGTCCCGGGCTTCCCCACCGCGAGCTTGCGGTAGACGCCGACCGGGGTCTCCCCGTCGGCGAACAGGCGGCGCAGCACCGGGACGACGCGGTGCCCGGCGGCGATCGCCGCGCGGAACTCGGCGCGGGACGTCGTCCCGGCCGTGGTCGTCGTGGTCATGGGGTCATTCTCGCAGGGTCTCGACACGCCGCTGCGCGGCTACTCGACCACCGACACATCCAGGGGGTCGACGTCGAAACAGGCGTGGGCGCCCGTGTGGCAGGCCGGACCCACCTGGTGCACCGTGACGAGGATGGTGTCGCCGTCGCAGTCGAGCGCGGCGGCGCGCACGAGTTGGATGTTGCCGCTCGTGTCTCCCTTGCGCCAGTATTCCTGCCGGCTGCGCGACCAGAACGTCACGCGCCCCTCGGTCAGGGTTCTCCGCAGTGCCTCGGCGTCCATGTAGCCGAGCATGAGGACATCCCGGCTCGACTCCTCTTGGATGATCGCGGGCAGCAGCCCGTTCGCGTCGAACCTCACTCGGTCGAGCACATCCTGCGTCATCGCACCGCCACCCCTTCCGCCCGGAGGGCGTCTTTCACCTGGCCGACCGTGAGCTCGCCGCCGTGGAAGACGGAGGCGGCGAGCACGGCATCCGCGCCCGCGGCGACGGCCGGGGCGAAGTGCTCGACCGCGCCGGCGCCTCCGCTCGCGATGACAGGTACCGCCGAGAGCTCGCGGATGAGACCGGTGAGCTCGAGGTCGAAGCCCTGTTTCGTGCCGTCGGCATCGATCGAGTTGACGAGCAGTTCACCCGCGCCGCGCTCGATGGTCTCGCGCGCCCAGGCGAGGGCGTCGAGCTCGGTCTCGGTGCGTCCGCCGTGCGTTGTGACGACGAACCCGCTCGGCGTGCGCGGGCTGCGCTTGATGTCGAGTGAAAGCACGAGCACCTGCGCGCCGAACCGGTCGGCGATGTCGCCGACGAGCGCCGGGTTCGCGATCGCGGCGCTGTTGACGCCCACCTTGTCGGCGCCACTCGCGAGCAGGCGCGCGACGTCGTCGGGGCTGCGCACTCCCCCGCCGACGGTGAGCGGGATGAAGACCTGCTCGGCGGTGGCGGTGACGGTCGCGTACATCGTCGCGCGCGCATCCACCGTCGCCGTCACGTCGAGGAAGGTGATCTCGTCGGCGCCCTGCTCGTAGTACCGCTTCGCGAGTTCGACGGGGTCGCCCATGTCGCGCAGGTTCTCGAAGTTGACGCCCTTCACGACGCGGCCCTCGGTCACGTCGAGGCACGGGATGACTCGCACGGCGACGCTCATCGCAGTTCCGCCATGTCAGATCCGCGCGGCGTGGATCGAGGTCACGAGGATGGCGCGTGCGCCGAGCGTGTACAGCTCGTCCATGAGGTGGTTGACCTCGTCGCGCGGCACCATGACCCGCACCGCGACCCAGCCGGAGTCGCGCAGCGGCGACACCGTCGGCGACTCGAAGCCCGGCGTGATCTTCGACGCCTGCTCGATGAGGTCGGCGGGCAGGTCGTAGTCCATGAGCACGAAGCGGTGCGCCACCATGACGCCCTGCAGGCGGCGGCGGAACGTCTCGAGCCCCTCGACATCGTCGCGCGACGCGATGAGCACGGCGCTCGACTCGAGGATCACGGGGCCGAAGATCTCGAGCCCCTGCTTGCGCAGCGTCGACCCGGTCTCGACGACGTCGGCCACGGCATCCGCGACGCCAAGGCGCACGGCGGACTCGACAGCACCGTCGAGGTGCACGACCTCGGCCGCGACCCCCTGCGCCTCGAGGAAGTCGCCGACGAGGCCCGAGTACGACGTCGCGACCCTCACACCGGCGAGGTCGGAGAGCTTCGAGAAGCTGCCGGTCGGCCCGGCGAAGCGGAACGTCGACGCGCCGAAATCGAACGCCTCGATCTCGACGGCGGACGAGTGCGAGTCGAGCAGCAGGTCGCGACCCGTCACGCCGACGTCGAGGGCGCCGGAGCCGACGTAGGTCGCGATGTCGCGCGGCCGGAGGTAGAAGAACTCGACGTCGTTCCGCGGGTCGGAGACGATGAGCTCCTTCGGGTCGCGGCGCACCGCGTAGCCCGCCTCGCGGAGCATCTCGACGGCGGTCTCGGAGAGGGTGCCCTTGTTGGGCACGGCGATGCGGAGCATCCTGGCGTCTTTCGTTCGGAGTTGTCGGGGTCTGCGTGGAGGTCTCGACACGCGGCTGCGCCGC
>NZ_JBMRCP010000111.1:0-34181 GCF_057350545.1 Pseudolysinimonas sp.
CACCCCGAAACTCGAGTTCGCGTCGCTGTCGACGACCGGCGGCACGGTGGGTGAGCTGCTCAACGCCGCGATGGATCCGACGATCTCCTACGACGACCTCGAGGTCATCCGCGCGATGTGGCCCGGCAAGATCGTCATCAAGGGCGTGCAGAACCTCGAGGACTCGAAGCGACTCGCCTCGCTGGGGGTGGATGGCATCATCCTGTCGAACCACGGCGGGCGCCAGCTCGACCGGGCGCCCATCCCGTTCCACCTGCTGCCGGAGGTCGCCCGCGAGGTCGGGAGCGACGTCGAGATCGGCGTCGACACGGGCATCATGTCGGGCGCCGACATCGTCGCCTCGGTCGCCATCGGTGCGAAGTACACGATGATCGGCCGCGCTTACCTCTACGGGCTCATGGCGGGTGGCCGTCGCGGCGTCGACCGCACGCTCGAGATCCTGCGCAGCGAACTCGTGCGCACGATGACCCTTCTCGGCGTCGCGTCCCTCGAGGAGCTCGGCCCGCAGCACGTCACCCAGCTCGAGCGGCTGACGCCTCGCGCACGGTCCTAGCGCGAGACCTCCCGCGGCGGCGCTGTGGCGGTGGCCGCCGCGGGATCCTCGTCTCGAGGAGGCGCGGTTGCCCGATTCGGGCTGTGCGGGTTCGCGCGCACGCAGCCCATTCCGGGCAAATAGCCGGAGGATGGAGACCGTGACCCGCGACCACGTGATCGTGCTGCCCGGCGGCGGCTACTCCCGCATCTCCGACAACGAGTCGACGACGATCGTCGCGTGGCTCGAGTCGCTCGGGCTGTCGGCGTCGTACTTCGCCTACCCGGTCGAGACGCGCCATCCGGCGGTGCTGGATGCCGTGCGCGGCGAGATCCGCCGGGTGCGGTCCACGGGGGTCGACCGGGTCGCTCTCCTCGGGTTCTCGGCGGGCGGGCATGCCGCCGGGCACGCGACCCTCGCCCCCGACGCCACGGAGGAGGAGCGGGTCGACCTCGCCCTCCTCTGTTACCCGGTCGTCTCGATGATGCTCGAGACCCATCACGACTCCCGGAAGAACCTCCTCGGCCTCGACGCGACGCCCGCCGAGCGCGCCGCGACGAGCGTCGACCTGCTCGTGCACGAGGGTGCGCCGCCGTTCTTCGTCTGGCACACCGCCGAAGACGCCGCCGTTCCGGTGCAGCACAGCTACCTGCTCGGGATGGCGCTCGCCGCCGCGGGGGTGCGGCACGCGCTGCACGTGTTCCCGAGGGGGCGGCACGGACTCAACCTCGCGCGCCTCGACGGCGACGGCGACGCACGCCAGTGGACCGACCTCGCCGCCGCCTGGCTGCGCGAAGAGGGCTGGCTGTGATCGAGAAGGCGGGGCGTGCACGCTACCGCCGCATCCTGCGCTTCGCCCTGCGCTACATGGTGCAGAACTGGTGGTTCGAGCTCGTGCTGCCCGAGGTCGGGCTCGCCCGGCTCGGTGCGCGCGGGCGCTTGCGGCGCTGGCGGCGGATGGCGCGCAACTTCCACGTGCTCGCGGCCGACCTCGGCGGCCTCATGATCAAGGTCGGGCAGTTCCTCTCGACCCGCGTCGACGTGCTGCCGCCCGAGGTGACCCGCGAGCTCGAGGGGCTCCAGGACGAGGTGCGGCCCGAGCACTTCGCCGACCTCCGCGCGCTCGCCGAAGCGGAGCTCGGCATGCCGCTCGAGCAGGCGTACGAGTCCTTCGACGAGACGCCGCTCGCCGCCGCGTCGCTCGGGCAGGCGCACCGCGCGCGACTGCTGCCCGCGGATGCCGCCGAGACCGGGTTCGCCGACGTCGTCGTGAAGGTGCAGCGGCCCGACATCCACGCGATCGTCGACGTCGACCTCGCAGCCCTGCGCAAGGTCGCCGGGTGGCTGAGCCGCGTGAAGCTCGTGTCGCGACGGGTCGACCTGCCGGCCCTTGCGGAGGAGTTCGCCGCGACGAGCCTCGAGGAGATCGACTACCTGCACGAGGCGCAGAATGCGGAACGCTTCGCCGAGCAGTTCGCCGGCGACCCGCGCGTCGGTGTGCCCGGCATCGCCTGGGAGCGCACGTCACGCCGCGTGCTCACCCTCGAGGATGTCGGCGCGATCAAGGTGAGCGACCGCGCCGCTCTGCGCGAGGCGGGCATCGACCCCGCCGTCGTCGCGACCGAGTTCGCCGCCGTGATGTTCGACCAGCTCTTCGTGCACGGGTTCTTCCACGGCGACGCCCACCCGGGCAACATCTTCGTCACCCCGCGCGTCGGCGCCGAGTCCCCGGGGGGCTTCACGCTCACCTTCGTCGACTTCGGGATGATGGGCGAGATCCCCGACAGCCTCCGCGACGGTCTGCGGCAGTTCCTCATCGCGGTCGCGGCGCGCGACGGGCGTCGACTCGTCGCGACGATGCGAAGCCTCGGTGTGCTGCTGCCGTCGGCCGACACCCGCGAGCTCGAGCGCATCATGTCGACGCTCTTCTCCCGCTTCGGTGGCATCGCCTTCACCGAGCTGCAGAACCTCGACCCGAACGAGCTGCGTGGGTTCGCCGACGAGTTCGGCGAGACCATCCGGTCGCTGCCGTTCCAGCTGCCGGAGAACTTCCTGCTCGTCATCCGCACCGTCTCGCTCACGTCGGGCCTCGCGAGCACCCTCGACACCGACTTCAACATCTGGAACGCCGTCGAGCCCTACGCCGCGCGACTACTGCTCGACGAGCGCGGCGGGTTCCTCAAGTCGCTCGGACGCGAGGCGCTGTCGATCCTCAGCACGAGCGCCCGCCTGCCGATCCGGCTCGACGAGCTCGCCACCCGGGTCGAAGCCGGCGAAGTCGCCGTCGAGTCTCCACGGCTCGACGCGCGGCTCCGGCGCCTCGAGCGCACGGCGAGCCGCCTCGTGTCGGCGCTGCTGTTCGCCGGGTTGCTCATCGCCGGCGTGCTGCTGCGCCCGACCGACGAGGTCGGCGGTCTCGTGCTCATGGCGTCGTCGGGGCTCCCGCTGCTGCACGCCGTCTTCTCCGGGCTGCTCACGCGGAGGGCGTCGCGATGAGGATGCGGCGGCGGGTCTCGCCGTGACGCTCGCGTTCGGCACCCCCAGTTAGGCCGGAACCCGCACACGGCGCCGTCCGAAGCGACAATGGGGGGTGATCCGCACCCGACGACCCGCCATCCCCGCCATCCTCGGGGGTCTGCTCGTCGCGGCCGCCCTCCTCGTGCCCACCGCACCCGCCGCGGCCGCCGGAGCCGCGCCGTCCGACACGGTGTACACGCTGCTCAACGACGCCCGCTGGGCTGACGGGCAGCGCGGCCTTCTGCGCAACGCCGCGCTCGACCAGGTCGCCGCCGACTGGGCGGCGTCCCTCGCGGCGGCGGGCACGTTGTCGCACAACCCGGACTACGCGAGTCAGATCCCGGGGGGCTGGTCGACGGCGGGCGAGAACGTCGCGCAGGGTCATCCCGATGCGGGCTCCATGCACGCCGGCTGGATGGCCTCGCCCGGACACCGCGCCAACATCCTGGGGGCTTACACCGATGTCGGCGTCGCCTTCCTCTCGGCGGGCGGGACGACCTGGGGCGTGCAGGTCTTCGCCGCCTACCCGGGCCACGTCGGTCCCGCTGCTCCGGGAGCGGTCTCGGGATCGCAGGTCGCAGAGTCACCGCCACCGGGAGAGCCCGCGCAGGCCGAGGTCAGCACTCCCGAGCCGAGTCCGACGCCGACGGTCACGTCGTCGCCCGAGAGCTCCGAACGACCCGCCGCCGTCGCCGTCAGCCGCGATGACGCCGAAGGCGCGGCGCCGCGGTGGTGGATCGCGGTGCTCGCCGGTGTCGTCGCCCTCGCGGGCGCGGCGTTCTGGTGGCTCCGACGCCGTCGGGCTACTTCGTAGAGCGGTAGTTCTCGCGGGCCTCCGCCGAGAACGGCGCCGGGGCGACCGTCGCCCGGATCTCGACCTGCCGGTGCGGCTCGACCGCGGGCTTCGACGTGTTCGGGCTCTCGCCCCACAGCACCGTGACCTTCGTGCCCGGCGTCGCGTGCGCGAGGTCGATCGACGCGAGCGACGCGAACGTCTGCTCGTTGACGATGTAGCCGCAGTCGTGCGAGACACCCACCTGCACCCCGTCGAGGAGCACCTTGTCGACCTGGAAGAAGCCGTAGCGGGCCTTCGGCAGCGCGATGTACTTCGCGGGCAGCCCGTCCTCGAAGAGCGAGCGCATCGCGGCGGCGACGTCCTCTTCGTCCCAGACGAGCGTCACCTTCGCCCGGGTCGCCGCTCCCGCCTCGAGCGCCGCGCGCCCGATGAACTCGTGGTCGAAGTTGACCGAGCGGTCGTAGCCGAGGTCCCACGGGGTGACGTAGTAGTCCTCGATGGAACCCGAGTCGACCGAGCCGGCGATCGACCCGGCCCGCGCGGCGGGGAGCCACGCGCGGTACTCGTCCATCCCACGACCGGAGAAGATCGCGGGCGTCGGCGACGGCACCCAGGCCGACTCGAGGTTGGCCGACGAGTAGGCCATCGACCCGACGGGCGTGATGCCGAGGTCCTCACCCGCCGAGAGGATGGCCGAGCGGATGTCGTCACCCTCCGCCCACGGACCGAACAGCTCGAACCCGGGCTGACCCGCCATCCCGTGGCGCAGCGCACGCACCTCGTGTCCGGCGATCGTGAACCGCGTCATCCCGAAGAACTTCGTCGCCGGCACCTCGCCGCCGATGAGCCGCTCGACGATCTTCAGGGCGTTCGGCCCCTGCAGCTCGTAGCGGTAGAGCTTCGGCGGACCCTGCCGCACGATCGAGTTGCCGTCGAGCTCGAGCTCGACGTCGTAGCCTCCGACCTCCGCCTGGTAGCGCACCCAGTCGATCGCGAACGGGTGGCCGACGAGGTCGTACGAGTTCTCGGCGAGGTGGAACAGGATGGCGTCGCCGATCAGGTAGCCCTCGTGGTTGACGGCGATGAACTGCTTCGCGCTGTCGACCGGGAACTTCGCGAACGAGTTCACCGCGAGGTCCTGGAGGAGCTTCCCCGAGTCGGGGCCGGTGATGAACAGGTCGGTCATGTGGTGCGACTGGTCAAGCAGGGCGCACCCCGTGCGCCACGACTGCTGCTCGCTGCGCCAGTTGCTGAACTCGGGCGCCACCGGGAAGACGGTGGGGCGGGATTGCGCGTTGCGGAGGTAGTCGACGGGGTTGCCGCCGACGGCGGCGATGGCGTCGGCGAGGCTCTGCGGGGAGGCGTGGGTGCTCATGCGGTCACCCTACGAAAGCGCGGCCGGCATCCCGACCGACTTTCCATGAGGTGGAAGTCAGGCGCTGACGACGACGGTGTTGCGGAGCTCGCCGATGCCCTCGATCGCCGTCACGACCGTGGCCCCGTCGCCGAGGTACCGCGGAGGCTTCCGGGCGTGGCCGACACCGCCGGGCGTGCCGGTCGCGACGATGTCGCCGGGCTCGAGCGCGAACACCTGCGAGATGTACGCGACGCACGCGGCGGGGCCGAAGACGAGGTCGTCGATCCGGCCGTCTTGCATGAGCTCGCCGTCGACCTCCGTCCAGATGCGCGCGCTCGCGGGCACCTCGTCGACGGTCACGAGCGACGGCCCCACGGGCGTCGACTTCTCGAAGCTCTTGCCGAGCAGCCACTGCAGGGTGCGGTTCTGCCAGTCGCGCATGCTCGTGTCGTTGAGCACGGTGTAGCCGGCGATCGCGGCGGCGGCCTCCTCCTCGGTCGCGCGGTACACCCGCGATCCGATCACGACCGCGAGCTCGGCCTCCCAGTCGACCGCGTCCGCCGCGTGGGGCGGCACGACGATCGGGTCGCCCGCGCCGATGAGGGCCTCGGGGTACTTGTTGAAGACCGTCGGGAAGTCGGGCTCCTCGCGCCCCATCTCGGCGATGTGCGCGCGGTAGTTCACGCCCACGCAGAGGATCTTGCGCGGCGCGAGCACGACGGGCGCCCACGCGTCGTCGCGGATGTCGGCGCGCGGCAGAGTGCGACCCGCGGCCCGCGCCGCGATCGCGCTCCAGTCGGGATCGGCGAGCAGCGCCCCGACGTCGGCGAAGCCCGGGATCTCGACGGCTCCGTCGGGGTCGAGACGGACGGCGACGGTGTCGCCGTCGCGGCGCAGGGTGGCGAGCTTCACGGCAGGGGCCCCAGAAGGTTGGTCGCGACGGTGGCGTGCACCGACTCGGTGTCGGACGGGTGGTAGATGCCGGCGAGCACGTCGCGCTGCAGGCGGGCGAGCTCGCTCGAGCTGCGATAGCCGCCGCCCCCGGCGACGCGCATCGCGTGGTCGACGACACGGCGCGCCGACTCGGTCGCGCGGTGCTTCGCGCCGGTGAGCAGCCGGAACCAGTCGGTGCCGTGATCGACGAGCTGGTCGACATCCCGTGCCAGCCCTTCGAGGTCGGGGCGGAGCGCGTCGAGGTCGAGCGCGGCCGACGCGAGACGCCAGCGGATGTCGGGGTCGGCCGCGTAGGTCAGGCCCGTCTTGAGAGAGGTGCGGCGGTGGGCCGCCTCCACGCCGAGCTCGAGTGCGCGGTCGGCGATGCCGGCGTAGACCGAGCCGATGAGGAGCAGGAAGTTGGCGAAGATGCCGAAGACGAACGGGTCGGCGTTCGGTCCGACGGGGAGGATCCGCGAGATGCGCTCCTCGGGCACGACCGCGTGGTCGAGCTTCGTCGAGTGGCTCTGGGTCGCGCGCATCCCGAGGGTGTCCCAGTCGTCGAGCGTCGTCACGCCCGCGTCGTCGCGGGTGAGGAAGCCGTGGATGAGCTGCTCCCCCTGTCGCCCGAAGACCCCGAGGCGCGTCCACGCCGGCGCGAGGGACGTGAAGATCTTCGTCCCCGTGAACGCGTAACCTCCGTCGACGGTCTCGACTCGGGTGAGGGAGTCCCACAGCACGAGATCGTTGCCCGGCTCGCTGTTGCCGAACGCGAAGAGCTCACCCGCCTCGGCGTCCCGCAGCACCCAGTCGAGGCTCGTGTCGCCCCGGTCGTGCAGCACGCGCGCGACCCCGACCCAGACGAGGTGCATGTTGATGCCGAGGGCGGTCGCCGGCGCGTGCGCCGCGAGCAGCCGCTGGTCGCGCGCGGTGTCGAGCAGGCTGCGCGGCGCGAGGTACCCCGCGGCACGGAGCTCGTCGAGATCCTCGGTGAAGAACGTGTTGTCGCGGTCGTAGCCCGGCGCGCGCTCACGGAGGCGAGCGAGGAGGTCGGGCGTCAGCGACGGCACCCTCCCAGCGTAGGCGTCAACCTCCCGCGGGGTGCTTCGCGTCGACAAGGTGACACCACTCGGCCCCGGAGGCTCCCATGCGCGGCACCACGGCATCCCTTCCCCTCGTCGCCCTCCTCGCGGTCGCGCTCGCCGGCTGCGGGCCGACCCCGCCCCCGGGCGACTCGCCGCTGCCGCCCCGGCCGACGTGGACCTCCGCCCCGAGCGGCTCCCCCGACGCGACGGCGACACCGGCTCCCACTCCGACGCTCGCGCCCGGCGACCTCGATCCGCTCGCGGACGTCACCCGCATCCTGCTGCAGACCGAGACCGCCTACTTCTGCGACGACGTCGCGTGCGGCATCGACGGGTTCCGCTACGACGAGTCGCCCGCCCTCGCGATCGCGAAGCTCAATGCGGTGTTCGGCATCACCCCCGTCGTCCACCGCTACGAGAGTGGTGCGCGCGTCGACGAGGATCACGCGTGGGGCGGGTTCCTGCTCTACTTCTCGACCGAGGGCTGCACGCTACTCGGGATGGCCGTGCAGGTCACGGCCGCGAGCGTCGAGGGCATCGTGATCGAGACCGAGCACGGCGTGCGCGTCGGCACCCCGTGGGCGGAGGCGGCGGCGCGCGCCGACAGCGTGCACGAGTCGGTCGGCGAGACCGACGACCCGATCTGGGAGGCACGCTTCGACGAGATCTCGACGGGCACGAACGAGACGACGTCGATCGTCGCGTTCCGTGGCGACCGCGGCACGGGCCCCGTCGGCACGCTCACCGGCCCGATCGAGATCGGCGAGCTGCCCGGCGGCTGACGCTCAGCCCTCGAGTCGAGACTGGGCGGCGGCCACCACGACGGGGTCGACACAGCCGCGTGCGAACCCGGCGATGCGGCGATCCATGTCGTGCCGGATGAGACGCACCCCGATCCACTCGGCGAGCGGCGCGAGCCAGGCCGGGCGGCAGGAGAAGTTGTACTTCCAGGTCGCGAGCGTGCCGTCGGGGTGCGGCGCGAACCGCCAGCCGCCGCCGAGCTTGTCGAAGAACCAGGGCAGCTCGGTGACCTTCATCCCGACGCTCGTGGGCGGGCGGTAGGAGACGTACTCGCTCACCACGCGCAGGCCACGCCGCGAGATCGTGAGCGTGCGCACTCCGACCTCGGGTCGCTCGGCGCCGTCGAGGAGGCGTTGCTCGCGCAGGAAGACGTCCCACCGCATCCTCACCTCGCCGGTGAGCTGCGACACCGCGAACGCGACGTCCGGGGCCACCGGCACGACGACACTGCTCTCGACGACCGGCATGCCCGCCACCTTAGGCGCGCGACGTGCCACTTTCGACGACGTGGGGGGCTCGACGTGCGCAGATATGGGCACGTCGCGAGCGGGTCACGCCCCGCGGAGCTCCGCGAGCACGGCGGCGAGGGCATCGACGGCGAGGTCGAGCTCGTCGCGCTCGACGACGAGAGGCGGGGCGAAGCGGATGGTCGAGCCGTGCGTGTCCTTCACGAGCACGCCGCGGGCCATGAGCCGCTCGCATACCTCGCGTCCGCTGCCGAGCTTCGGGTCGATGTCGACGCCCGCCCAGAGTCCCGCCCCGCGCACGGCCGCGACTCCCTTGCCGACGAGCGACTTGAGTCGCGACTGCAGGTGGGCGCCGAGCTCGCGCGCCCGCGCCTGGTACTCCCCCGTCTCGAGCAGCTCGACGACGGCGAGCCCGACCGCGGCGGCGAGCGGGTTGCCGCCGAACGTCGAGCCGTGCTCGCCCGGTCGCAGCACTCCGAGCACGTCGCGGTTGCCGACGACGGCGCTCACCGGCACGATGCCACCGCCGAGCGCCTTGCCGAGCAGGTAGAGGTCGGGCACGACGCCCTCGTTGTCGCACTGGAAGGTCGCACCCGTGCGCCCGAGTCCCGACTGGATCTCGTCGGCGATGAACAGGATGTTCCGCTCCGCCGTCATCCGACGCACCGCGGCGAGGTAGCCGGGTCGCGGCACGACGATGCCCGCCTCGCCCTGGATCGGCTCGAGCAGCACCGCGACGGTGTCGTCGTCGAGAGCCGCCTCCATCGCCGCGGCGTCGCCGTAGGGCACCGACACGAAGCCCGGGGTGAAGGGGCCGAAGCCGTTCTTCGCGTCGGGATCCGACGAGAAGCCGACGATCGTCGTCGTGCGACCGTGGAAGTTGCCGTCGGCCACGACGATCTTCGCGCGGCCGTCGGGAACGCCCTTGACGCGATAGCCCCACGCCCGGGCGACCTTGATGCCCGACTCGACGGCCTCGGCGCCCGTGTTCATCGGGAGCACCATGTCCTTCTTCGCGAGCTTCGCGAGCCGCTCGAGGAACGGGCCGAGCCGATCGTTGTGGAAGGCGCGGCTCGTGAGGGTGACCCGGTCGAGCTGTTCGCGCGCGGCGCGGATGAGCGCCGGATGCCCGTGCCCGAAGTTGACCGCCGAGTACGCCGCGAGGCAGTCGAGGTAGCGCCTGCCCTCGGGGTCGGTGACCCACGCGCCGACGGCCGACGTCGCGACGACGGGCAGCGGGTGGTAGTTGTGCGCGCCGAACTCCTCGACGAGCCCGATCGCCTCGGCGGTCGAGTAGACGGTGGTCGTGCTCATCCGCGCTCCCGCCGCAGCTCGAGGGTGCAGCACTTCACGCCACCGCCGCCGAGCAGCAGCTCGGAGAGGTCGACGCCGATCGGCTCGTAGCCGCGCTCGCGCAGCGACCTCTCGAAGCCGACGGCGCGCGAGGCGATGACGACGTGCTTGCCGTCGCTGAAGCTGTTGAGCCCGAGCACCGCGGCATCCGCGTCGTCGACGATGACCGCCTCCGGGTAGAGCCCGTCGATGATCGCGCGCGACTCCGGCGAGAACGCCTTCGGCAGGTAGGCGATGTTCGTGTCGTCGAGCACCGCGATGGCCGTGTCGAGGTGGTAGAACGACGGGTCGACGAGCTCGAGGGTGACGACCTCGCGACCAAAGAGCTTCCGCAGCTCGTCGTGCGACTCCGCGTCGGAGCGGAACCCCGTGCCGGCGAGGATGCGATCGCCGACGAGCAGGAAGTCGCCCTCGCCCTCGTTGACGCTCACCGGCTCGGCGACCGAGAAGCCGTGCGACGCGAACCAGGCCATGTACGCGGGACCCTCGGGGCCCCGCTCCGAGTACTGGAATTTGGCGCCGTAGGCGATGCCGTCGAGCGTGAAGCCGCCGTTGGCCGAGTAGACCATGTCGGGCAGGCCCGCGATGGGGTCGATGAGCTCCACGTGGAACCCGAGGTCGACGTAGATCCTGTAGAGCTCCTCCCACTGCCGCACGGCGAGCGACGTGTCGGTGGGGTCTTCGGGATGCATCCACGGGTTGATGCGGTAGCTCACGGTGAAGTGCTCGGGTCGGCACATCAGCACCGTCTTGGTGACGGCGACCCGCTCGGGAACGGAGGCGAGCGTCGACGTGGAGGTGGCATCCTGCATGTCTTCCAGAATCGCACGCACGCATCCGGAGTTTTCGGGCGTTGCACGCACCACTCGCGCGAATCCAGCGGTGTCGGCGCAACGATTCGGCGTACTCTGGGGCATGGACAACCTGGACTACGGGATCATCGACCTGCTCCGCCAGAACGCCCGGGCGGGCTACGGCGACATCGGCGACAGAATCGGCCTCTCCGCCTCCGCCGTGAAGCGCCGCGTCGACCGGCTCGTCGCCGATCGGGTCATCCGCTCCTTCACGATCCAGGTCGACCCGCAGGTCGAGGGCCTCGCCACCGAGGCGTACGTCGAGCTCTTCTGCCGCGGCACCGTCGCCCCCGAGGAGCTGCGGCGCATCCTCTCCGCGGTTCCCGAGGTGCAGGATGCCGCCACCATCACCGGCGATGCCGACGCGATCGTGCACGTGCGGTCACGCGACATCCCCTCGCTCGAGGACGCCCTGGAGCGCATCCGCGTCGCCCCGACCGTCGACCACACGCGCAGCGCGATCGTGCTCACCCGCCTCGTGCACCGCTCCGTCTTCGAGTGAAGCTCTCGGTGGTCGAGTAGCCGCGGAGCGGCGTGTCGAGACCGGGTGCGGAGGTCTCGACACGCGCCTGCGGCGCTACTCGACCACCGAGGTTTCCGGTCAGATGATGAGGGCGGCGATGTCGCGGTCGGGGATGCCGTAGCGGTGCGCCGTGACGGTCACCGACTGCTCGCGCAGGAACGGCAGCAGCTCGAGGCGACCCGCCCCGGTGACGGCGCCGGACCACACGGCGACATCCGGCGATCCCCCGGTGGCGTGCGCGAGCGAGACCGGGTCGCCGCCGATGAGCCGGATGCGCGCCGGCATCCCCCGGGCGACGCGCGCGCGGAACGCCTCGTCGTCTTCGACCTGGACCCCCAGGATGCCGAGCAGCGACCGGCCGAGCGGAGTGCCGTCGTCGATGTACGGCAGCAGTCCCGACGGCAGAGGAACCGACGACGACACGAGCATCCGGGCTCGCACCCGCACGCCGGCGATGAGCACGCGTGCGAGATCGGCGGGACCGGCGCCGTCGCTGAGTCGCACGACGACCTCGGCGGGCCGGTAGCGGAAGACGTTGCGCTCGAGGCCGAGCGCCGACGGGTCGTGGCCGCGCGAGAACTCGGTCGTCCACGCCTCCTCGTCGGAGAACGCCGCCCGCCGCACCCGGTCGAACGCGGAGAAGTCCAGCTGCGGCTGGAAGGCCTCGACGGCGACTCTCACGCGGTCGTCGAGCCCGTCGAGGTGCAGCTCCTCGGTCGGCGCCGACTCCTCCGGGTGCCAGTCGCCGAGCACGAAGAGCTCGTTCGGTCCGCCGACGTGCGTACCCGTGCCGACGACGGAGCGCTTCCAGCCCCCGAACGGCCGGCGCCGGGCGACGCCGGGCTCGAGCGCGCGGTTGACGACGAGGCCGCCCGCGTCGACCTGCTCGAGCCAGGTGGCGATCTCGGCGGCGTCGAGCGACTGCAGCCCGGCGAGAAGGCCGTAGGGGCTCGCGTTCTGCAGCGCGATCGCCTCGTCGAGGGTGCCGACCGAGACGAGCGACAGCACCGGCGCGAGGAAGGGGGTGCGCAGCGCGTCGCCGTCGGGCGCGACGCCGTCGCGCACGCCGGGCGACCAGAGGGTGTGCGAAGCGTCGAGCGCACGCGGCTTCACGAGCCAGCTCTCACCCTCGGCGAGCTGCGTGAGTCCGCGCGCGGCACGACCGGTGGCGGGCTCGGCGAGCGGCCCGACCTGCGTCGCCGGATGGAACGGGGCGCCCGTCGCGAGACCGCCCACAGCATCCACAAGCCGGCGACGGAAGCGATCGGTCGCGCCGACCGACCCGACGACGATCGCGACCGACGTCGCGGCGCACGACTGCCCGGCGCTGCCGAACGCGCTCGCGACGAGGTCGGCGACGGCGCGGTCGAGGTCGGCGCTCGGGGTGACGATGACGGAGTTCACGGCCGTCGTCGCCGCGAGGAGCGGCAGGTCGGAGCGCCACGAGCGGTAGAGCGCGGCGGTCTCGATCGACCCGGTGAGCAGCACCCGCCCGACCTCCGGCGCGGTGACGAGGGCCCGCGCGGCGTCGCCCGCGACGTCCACGAGACCGAGCACGTCGCGGGGCACGCCCGCTTCCCACAGGGCCTCGACGAGCACCGCCGCGCTGCGTCCGGCGCCCGGGGGCGGCGCGAGCAGCACGGCGCTGCCTGCGGCCAGCGCCCGGAACACGTCGCCCGCGGCGACCGACACGGTGAGCACGCGCGACGGCGTCACGACGGCGAGCGCGCGGGGCAGGAAGACGGCACCGTGGATGCCGGCGAGCTCCCGCGCGCGAGCGGCGGCGTAGTGGGCGGCGTCGACCGCGCGGCTCGCCTCGGCATCCGCCTCGGCCAGCGTGGCGCCGGTCTCCGCGACGAGCACCTCGGCGAGGCGGCCGCGGAACGCCGCGAGCACCTCGCCCGCGCGGTCGAGGAGTTCGGCACGGTGGCTTCCGGGCAACTCGCCCCAGCCCGCACCCGCCGCAGCCGCGGCGCGCACGCGGTCGAGTACGGCGTCCGGCGCGGTCAGCCGGGCGGCCGCGAGGGTCTCGACACCGAGCGTCGAGCGCGCGGCGCGGGCGAGCACCTCGCGCCCCCACGCCCGGTTGCCCGGAAGGGCGGGGTCGGTCGTCGGCGCGTTGGCGAACGGATCGGGTGTGCGCGGCACCTCCGCGTGCGAGCGGTCTTGCGCGCGGTGGGTGCTCGGGATGTCGTCGGCCAGGAGTGCGAGCGAGGCGGCGAACCGCACGGCGTCGGCGTCGAGGGCATCGGCGTCGTCGAGGTCGACGACGGTGAGGCTCTCCTCGAGGCGACGCACGAGATAGGGAACGGCGTCGGCGAACGCGTCGGTCGCGACCACGGGAACCGACAGCGAGGGGCGGCCGAGGTCGGCGCGTGCCACGTGGACGAGGGTGGGCGCCATCCCGAGCGTCGGCTCGAGGTCGACGCGGTCGCTCACGCCGCGGCTCTCGGCGAGCAGGTGGGCGAAGGCGAGGAGGAAGGCGTCGTGGGTGGCGAGGCCGATCCTCACGACATCGGTCGACTCTCGGCGAAGGGCGCGGGAGAGCAGCCGCAGGAAGTGCGCGTCGGTCTCGGCGCGCGACGCCCAGGTCGCGAGGGGGCGGCCGTTGAGTGCTGCGTCGACCTGCTCGGATCCGGTGTGGTCGCCGGGTGCGAGCCGGATGCGGATGCCGGTCCCGCCCGCCGCGACCCGGTCGCGCGCCCACGCGGTGAGGTGATCGAGCGCGGGGAGGGTGTCCGGGAGCGACGCGGGCAGCGTGATGCCCGCGTCGACGGTGCGGAGCTCGGGGTCGGCGAGCAGCCGGGTGAAGACCGCGAGTGCGAGGTCGAGGCCGCCGAACTCGCCGACGTCGAGGGTGATCGCCTTCCCACGGCCGCGCGCGGCCTTCGCGAACAGCGGGCCGACGCGGTCGACGAGCTCGTCGACCGCGAGGTCGAATCCCCAGAGCGAGAGCGGCGCCGCGACCGCCGTCAGTCGGACGGTCACTCGGTCGACGTCGGAGCGATCGAGCAGTCGGGCGAGCGACGTGAGGTGCTCGTCGGCCTGCCGCACCCCCCGGGCGCGATCGAGGAGGATCCTGGCGTCGACCCGCACTCCGAGCGCGCGCACGGCGGCGAGCGACTTGTCGAGGTTCTTCGGCGAGAAGTCGAGCACGAGGTGCCGCACGAGGCGTCGGAATACGGCGCGCGTGACGGGCGTGATCGGCTTCGGCAGCAGCATCCCGAAGCCGCCGCCCGCGACGACGGCGACGCGCAGGAGCCGCGGCAGGAACTGCGGGAGGCGGCGTGAGAGCCGCTCGAGGTTGCGGGCGGCGACGAGCGGATCGTCGGGTCGGATCACCCGATCGACGACGCCGACCGCGAAGTCGAACCCACGGGGCTCGCGCAACAGCTCGTCGAGGCGAGCGGCATCGCGGTCGAGGGGGGCGTCGGCGCTGGAGTCGGCCCAGCGGCGGACGAGCTGTTCGACCTCCTCGCGCGACGGAAGGTCGCCGACGGGAGAATCCGGCATGACTTCGAGGATAGAACGTCACGGCTCGCCCCCAGGCGGTCCTCGGCGGACGCCCAGGTTCCACACAGGTCACCTGTCGTGACTACCATCGGGTGACATGTCGACCGTCTCCGAGGTGTCGCCCGCGGACTGGGAGCTGTGGCGCTCCTTCCGCTCGATGGGCGAGCAACTCGGGCGCGAGCTCGACCGTCAGTTGCAGCGCGACGCGGGGCTCTCGCAGGCCGACTACGGCATCCTCGTCTCGCTCTTCGAGGCTCCCTCGCAGCAGTTGCGCACGGGGGAGCTCGGCGAGCTGCTGGCGTGGGAGAAGAGCCGCGTCTCGCACCAGGTCGCCCGCATGGAGAGCCGCGGGCTCGTGAAGCGCGTCGAGTGCGAGTCCGACGGCCGCGGCACCTGGGTGACGCTCGAGAACGACGGCAAACGCGCGCTGCTCGGCGCGATGCGCGAGCACGCGGTCGCCATTCGCGACCTCTTCCTCGAACAGCTCGAGCCCGACGAGAAGGATGTGCTGCTGAAGGCCACCCGCCGGGTGCTCGACAAGCTCAACCCCGAGGCGTGCGAGCTCGACGCGAAGGCCGAGCGCCGGGCGTGATCACCGGCGGCACCCGTCGGGTCGACGTCGCGATCGTCGGCGGCGGGCACAACGCCCTCACCGCAGCCGCCTACCTGGCCCGCGCCGGCAAGACGGTCGTCGTGCTCGAGCGGCTCCCCGGATTCGGCGGCGCGGCCGTGTCGGCGGAGGCGTTCCCGGGGGTGTCGGCGCGGCTCTCGCGGTACTCGTACCTCGTGAGCCTCCTGCCGCAGCGCATCATCCGCGACCTCGGCCTCGACCTCCGCCTCGCCCGCCGGCGCTACTCGTCGTACACGCCGCTGCCGGGCACCGACCGCGGGCTGCTCGTCGACACCGGGGATGCCGCGCGCCCCGCCGCCTCGTTCGGCGCCCTGGGTGCCGCCGCCGACGCGACCGCGTGGGACGACTTCTACGAGGGCACGTCGCGGCTCGCGCGGGCGCTCTTCCCGACGGTGACCGAGCCGCTCATGACCCGGTCCGAGGCGAAGCGGCTCGTCGGCGACGACGCGCTGTGGGATGCCCTCATCGAGCAGCCGGTCGGTGCGACGATCGAGCAGCGCTTCGCCGACGACCTCGTGCGCGGAGTCGTCGCGACCGACGCCCTCATCGGCACCTTCGCGCCCAACGTCGACGCCTCCCTCAACGCGAACCGCTGTTTCCTGTACCACGTGATCGGCGGCGGCACGGGCGACTGGGACGTGCCCGTCGGCGGCATGGGCGCCGTGAGCGGTGCTCTCTGGCACGCGGCGGTCGAAGCGGGCGCGGAGCTCGTCTCGGATGCCGACGTCACCTCCGTCACACCCGACGGCGAGGTCGTCTACCGCCGCGGCGACGACGAGCACCGGATCGCCGCCGGCACCGTGCTCAACGCGATCGCCCCGTACGAGTTCGCGAAGCTGCTCGGCGCGTCGGGGGTGGCACGGCCCGAGGGCGCGCAGGTGAAGGTGAACCTCCTGCTGCGACGGCTCCCCCGGCTGCGCGACGCCTCCGTCGACCCCGCGGCCGCGTTCGGCGGCACCTTCCACTCCAACGAGGGGTGGCAGCGCCTCGGCGCCGCGTACGACGAGGCGGCCGCGGGACGCGTGCCCGACCCGATCCCGTGCGAAATCTACTGCCACTCGCTCACCGACCCCGGCATCCTGTCACCCGAGCTGCAGGCTGCCGGCGCGCAGACCCTCACGGTGTTCGCGCTGCACACGCCCGACCGGCTCGTGTCCGAGGAGAACAACGACGCCCGCCGCGCGGAGTTCGAGGCCGCGGTGCTGCGCTCCCTCGACGCGGTGCTCGGGGAACCGCTCGCCGACCTCGTGCTCACCGACGGCGACGGCCGCCCGTGCATCGAGACGAAGACGACCCTCGACCTCGAGCACGCGCTGCGGATGCCGGGCGGCAACATCTTCCACGGGCCGCTCGACTGGCCGTTCGCCGAGGATTCCGCGGAGCTCGCCACCCCGGCGCAGCGGTGGGGCGTCGCGACGGAGCACGACCGCATCC
This sequence comes from Pseudolysinimonas sp., assembly GCF_057350545.1. Classification (NCBI taxonomy): domain Bacteria; kingdom Bacillati; phylum Actinomycetota; class Actinomycetes; order Micrococcales; family Microbacteriaceae; genus Pseudolysinimonas; species Pseudolysinimonas sp. The sequence goes on from NZ_JBMRCP010000111.1 coordinate 16,797, forward strand.
TGCGCTGCGCGTCGGGCGCCCAGCGCGGCGGTGCCGTGAGCGGTCTCGGCGGTCACAACGCCGCGATGGCCGTGCTGGAGAGCCAGCACCTCGGTGGTTGAGTAGCGGCCGCAGGTCGCGTGTCGAAACCGCCGTCGCCGCGACTCGGGCGGGGTCTCGACACGCCCGCTGCGCGGGCTACTCGACCACCGAGTTACTCCCAGGTCGACGGGGCGGGCTCCCGCGTCGACGGAAGGCGCACGTTCTCCGACCACTCGGTGAGCCACGCGGGTGCCGGATGCTCGGACACGTCGACGCCGACGATGCGGCCGACCTCGTCGATCGGCACGACTCCGCCGGCATCCCGCAGGAAACGCCCCTGCACGTAGGCGCGGGCGTAGACCTCACCGCGCGCGACGACGCGCTGCTCGATGTAGACGGCGCGGGCGTCGTAGCCGGCGATGCGCGTCTCGATCTGGAACCGCTGCCCGAACTCGAGCGACTTGCGGTAGCTGATCGTCTGCGACGTCACCACCGGGTAGACCTTCGCCGCCCGGAACCGCTGCCAGCCCCGCGACCGCAGCATGAGGTCGAGCCGCGCGTGGTCGAGCAGCGAGAGGTAGACCCCGTTGTTCATGTGGCGCAGCTCGTCGATATCGCTCCACCACACCCGGTCGTGCACGATCGACACGTCGCCGAAGTCGAGCGGGGGGCGACGGTTCGCAGCGAACCGGATGCGGAACATGCGCGAGAAGCGGCGGAACCAGTCCATGGCGGGTAGCTAAGCGGCGCCCGCGGATGCCGGGAAACCACCTGTCGCCCCCGCACAGCACAACGCCCCGGATCAGCGGCGTCGGTTGTCGACGATCGTCATACGCGGTCCGTGCCGCTCGTAGCCGATCCCCGCCGCCTCGATGAGCCGCACCACGCGCTGCCGGTGGCCGCGCCACGGCTCGAGCAGCTCGAGCATCCCGTCGTCGGCGGCACGCTGCCCGATGAGCGCCCAGCCGACGCGCTTCGACACGTGGAAGTCGCCGACGCTCACCGAGTCGGGGTCGCCGTGCGAGCGCTGCACCGTCTCGGCCGCCGTCCAGACGCCGATGCCCGGGACGGTGCGCAGCCGCCGGGATGCCTCCGCGGCATCCAGCGACGACGTGCGTTCGAGGGCGTCGCCGACCGCGACCGCGCGCATGACGGTGTCGGAGCGCTGCGGGCCGACGCCCGCTCGGTGCCACTCCCACGAGGGCACGCGCCTCCAGACGGCCGACGTCGGGGCGACGCGCATCCCCGCGGGGGCCGGACCGGGAGCGGGCTCGCCGTGCCGCAGCACGAGTTCACGCCAGGCACGCTTCTGCTCGATGCCCGTAACCTTCTGCCCGAGCACCGTCGGCACGAGGAACGGCATCACCCGCGAGGCGCGCGTGAGCCGCAGCCCCGGGAAGCGGCGGTGCAGCGCGGCGACGACCGGATGCCGCGACGGGTCGAAGCCCTCGTCGTCGTCGCGGGCCCCGAGCAGGTCGGGCACGCCGTCGATCGCGTGCTCGGCACCGTCTCCCCACGCGGTCGCCTCGATCGCACCCGCGGTCTCGCGCAACCGCAGCGTCGCCGCGCCCGCGGCGGTGCCGATCGCGAGCCACCAGCCGGCGTCGTCGCGGCGGAACGTCGGATCGGTGCGGCCCTGGCGCAACGGCGCGAGCACGTGCGCGAGCGACACCCGCTCGGGCGGCGCGTAGCGGGTGGTCAGCATCGGGGGGAGGGTATCGCGGGCGAGCGACGTGGGCGCCACCGGGTCATCCGCAGGAGAGGCTGCTGCCGTCGTCGAAACTGTACTCACCGGGCCCGAGCTGAGCGCACCGCTCGGCAAGTCCGCCGAAGCCGGTGATCAGGAACACCAGGAGCGCGACGGTGACCGCGGCCGCGAGCAGGGCGAGCACGAGTCCGACGATCGCCGGGCGACTGACACGTCCCGCACGCACCGACCGCACGATCGCGACGACGCTCACCGCGAGCCCGACCGGCCAGACGATCCAGAGCACGGTCGCCGCCCGTCCCAGGACGTGCCCGGGCGTGGCGAGGCTGTGGGAGGTGCTCACGCGAGCACTCTACGCGCGCCGCGGCGCGCCCCTCGAACGACGGATGCCGGACCGCTGCGTGAGCGATCCGGCATCCGGGGATTACGGGGTGGCTCAGCCGCAGGTGAGGGTGGCGCCGTTCTCGAGCGTGTAGACGCCCGGCTCCAGCCCGGCGCACGCCGAGAGCAGCGCGACCGCGCCGGCGATCGAGAGGCCCACGATGATCGCCGTGATGATGAGGCCGATGATGCTGATGATGATGCCGGCGGTCGCCGGACCGTTCGGCACGCCGGCGCGCTTCGACTGCTTGCGGGCGATGATGCTCACGATGAGGCCGGCGAGCGAGAAGAGGAACGCCAGCACGAGGCCGACGATGCCGAGGGTCTTGCCGTCGGACACGGGGGCCGCGCCGGGGGCGGGGGCAGGAGCGGGAGTGGTCATGCGGAGGTTCTCCTCGAGTCGGGCCCTGAAGTGGGCCGGTCGCCGCTGACTCTAGCGATCCGCGGCGTCGCGCAGAAGGAGCGACGCGACGAGAGAAGACGGAAGGGCCGGAGCCGGCGACGTCGCCCGCTCCGGCCCTTCACCGGTGGTCGGGGCTCAGTAGGTGTAGTTCAACCCGCCGGCCGCGAACATCGTCGCGAAGAAGGCGAAGTAGAGGATGAGGAAGATCGTGCCCAGGATCAGGAAGATGATGCTGAGGATGAGTCCGACCTTCGCCGGCGTGTTCTCGACACCGGCCGCCTTCGACTGGTTGCGGGCGATGATGCTCACGATGAGGCCGATGAGCGGCGCGACGAAGGCGAGCACGAGCCCGACGATGCCGAGGGTCTTGCCGTCGGAGACGGGGGCCGGTCCGGGCGCGGGAGTGGGCGCAGGGGTGGTCATTGAGACGCTCCTTGACTTGATGGTGGCGCAACAGGCGTCGCACCGCCGCCGACTCTAGCGATAGGGGGCATCCGACCGCGACCACTTGCGCGCGGCGTGCCGCGTTCCGCAATCCCGGCAGAATGGGGGCATGAGCGTCGGCATCCTGACCAGCGGCGGCGACTGCCCCGGACTCAACGCGGTGATCCGCTCGGCGGTCTTCACCGGCAGCAAGCTCCACGACCAGGAGTTCGTCGGCTTCAGGTGGGGGTGGAAGGGCCTCGTCGAGAACGACACGATGCCCCTCGGCCGCCCCCAGGTGATGGGCATCTCGAAGCAGGGCGGCACGATCCTCGGATCGTCGCGTACCAACCCGTTCGAGCACGGCGGGCCGGACCGCGTGCGGGACGTCATGGAGCTCAACGGCGTCGACTCGCTCATCGCCATCGGCGGCGAAGGCACGCTCGCCGCGGCGCAGCGACTCGCGGATGCCGGCATCCGGATCGTCGGCGTGCCGAAGACGATCGACAACGACCTCTCGGCGACCGACTACACGTTCGGCTTCGACACCGCGGTGCAGATCGCGACCGACGCGATGGACCGCTTGCGCACGACGGGCGACTCGCACAGCCGTTGCATGGTCGCCGAGGTCATGGGTCGGCACGTCGGCTGGATCGCGCTGCACTCCGGGATGGCGGCGGGTGCGCACGCGATCCTCATCCCCGAGCAGAAGACGAGCATCGACCAGATCGTCGAGTGGGTCGAGAGCGCTCGCGACCGCGGCCGGGCGCCCCTCGTCGCGGTGGCCGAGGGCTTCAAGCTCGACTCGATGGACGACGCGCACTCCGAGCGCGGGCTCGACGCCTTCGGGCGTCCGCGACTCGGCGGCATCGGCGAGCTGCTCGCTCCGATCATCGAGGAGCGCACCGGCATCGAAACCCGTGCGACGACGCTCGGTCACATCCAGCGCGGCGGCACCCCCACGTCGTACGACCGCGTGCTCGCGACGCGGTTCGGGATGAAGGCGGTGTCGATGGTGGTCGAGGAGAGCTGGGGCAACATGGTCGCCCTGCGCGGCACCGACCTCGTCGAGGTGCCGTTCTCGGCGGCGCTCGGGCAGCTGAAGACGGTGCCGCAGGAGCGCTACGACGAAGCGCGCGTGCTGTTCGGTTAGGCCGCTTTCGAGGAACGGGTGCGAGACTGGCGCCATGACGACGGTGTTCTGGGTGCTCGGTGGTGTGTTCGCGGGGCTCGCGGCCCTCATCCACGTCTACATCTTCGCGCTCGAGAGTCTGCTCTGGAGCCGCCCGTCGACGCAGCGCACCTTCGGAGTGCGGGACGCGCGCGACGCCGAGGCACTGCGTCCGATGGCGTACAACCAGGGCTTCTACAACCTGTTCCTCGCCCTCGGCGCGGCGATCGGCCTCGTGCTCATCGCCACCGGGTCCCGCGCGGACGCCGGCGTCGCGGTCGCCCTCTTCGCCCTCGGCAGCATGCTGCTCGCCGCCCTCGTGCTCGTCACGTCGAACCGGCGGATGCTGCGCGCCGCTCTCGTGCAGGGGGTCGCGCCGGCGCTCGGCATCCTGTTCCTCGTGCTCGGGCTCCTGTCGCGTTAGTTGCACAATGTCGCGTATTCCGGCGACGTTCTGCAATTGCGCGGCGGGCCCGCTCCCGGAGCTCGACGCTCAGTTGCAGATTGCTGCCAGAGGACGAAGCAATGTGCAACTAACCCGACAAAACTCCCCGGGCACTCAGCCCGTGACGTAGTCGACGAGGGCGTCGAGGAGCGAGTCGGAGGTGCGCTCCTCCGCGATCGCGTGCACCGGGAGGCCCGCGGCGCGGGTGTCGAACGCGGTGCGCGGCCCGATGCAGACGATCACGGTCGACGCGGGAAGGGGCGTGAGCTGCAGGGCGACCTGACGGGCCACACTGCCGGAGGTGATGAGGAGGGCGCCGATCCTGCCGCTCGCGACGTCGGCCGCGACGTCGGGAGACACGGGCACTCCGACGGTGCGGTACGCCGTGACGTACTCGGCGTCGAACCCGAGCTTCGCGAGCCCCGCGACGAGGGTCGGTTCGGCGATGTCGGACTGCGGGACGAGCACGCGACCGCGGATCTCGCTCGCCGGCCACTCCTGCACGAGGCCGCGCGCCGAGTTGTCGGACGTCGGTACGAAGTCGACCCGGTAGCCCGCGAGCTGCAGAGCCGCAGCCGTCGTCTCCCCCACCGCGGCGACGCGCGTGCCGTCGGGGATGCGTGTGCCTTGGCTGACGAGCACGTCGACCGTCGTGGCGCTCGTGAGCACGATCCAGTCGAACTGCCCGTCCTGCAGTTCGTGGAACGCGTTCGCGAGCGCAGCCGGGTCTTCGGCGCTCGCGAAGTTGAGCATCGGCGCGATCACCGGGATGCCGCCGTGCTCGCGCAGGCGAGCCGCGACGCGGTCGCCCCAGCTGCCCCCGCGCGGCACGAGGACACGCCAGGACGAGAGCGGTCGGGTGGAGCTCACTCCTCCATCATCCCGCGTCCCGGCACGAGCCGCTCAGTCGAGGCGCTCAGTCGTCGTCGTCACCCGAGAAGATCGCCCAGGCGACGAGACCGACGGCGATGACCGCGACCGCGGCACCGCCGATGATCCACGGCACGGGGTTCTTCTCGTAGGCGGCGACCGCCTTCTGACCGAGCTCGTTCACGCGCTTCGGCACGTTGAGACGATCCTCGATCGAGTCGAGTGTGGCGGCCAGCTCGGCGCGGGCCTTCGCGGCCTGGTTCTTCGCATCGTTGATGCTCATTCTGTTCCTCGCTTTCCGATTCCTTTGATGGCTCTGAGATCCCGGCGCAGGCTGTCGAACGCCTCCGTCGGCACGGGCGGGACACCGCGCATGAGGATGCGGTAGCCGGCGAATCCGACGATCACCGCGATGAGGAAGAGCACGGCCGCGACGAGCAGTGCCGCGAGCCAGCCGGGCATGATCTGCGACAGCGCGAGGATCGCCGCGGTCAGCAGGACACCGAGCATGCCGAGCAGCACGACGAGCGCGGCGGCGATGAGGCCCGCGCCGATGCCGAGCGCTTTGAACTTCGCGACGAGCTCGGTCTTGACGAGTTCGATCTCTCGCTGCACCAGGTCGGTGACGAGCGTCGGGATGTCCGCGAGCAACGCGAACACCGAACGCTTACGAGGCGGAGCGGAGTTGTGCGGGTTGGCGCCCGACATGGCTCAGGAGCCGGACGACGTGCTGCGCGTCGACGACGTGCCGCTCGACGACGAACGCGTCGTCGGCTTCTTCGCGGGGGTCTTGGACGAGACCTTGCCGACGACCTTCTTGGCGTTGTCGGTGACGAAGTCGGCCACCTCGGGGGCCTTGTCCTTCACGAAGTCCTCGACCGCATCCACCTGCTTCTGCACTCGGGGGTCGTTCCACACCTTGAGCGCGGCGGTCTTGAGTTCGTCGTACTTCTCGCGTCCGGCGCGGGTTCCGAGGATGTATCCGAGGCCCAGGCCGGCCACGAAGAGGATCTTGCCCTTCATGTGCAACTCCATTCGTCCGGAAAGTCAGAATCCCACCCTAGCCCGCCGACCTTTCCTGGCGACGGTCTTGACACCTGCCCGGCAGGGGCGGAAGGTGCCCCGCTCGAGGAGCGGGACACCCTCCGGAATCCGGATGCTGCGGGTTACCGCGCCACGTGACGGGCGCGACGCATCCGGACGAACTGCACGGCGACGAGCACCAAGCCGGCCTGGAGCAGCAGGATCGCGAGGATCCACACGCCGTTCGAGTTCTGACCGGTGAAGGCCAGGGTCTCGAGGTCGCAGAGGATGGTCGCCGGCGCGGTCACCGTGAGCACCCAGGTGTCCTTCGACAGTGCCGACCGCGGGTCGTCGGCCACCGCGATCACGGTGTAGGTGCCGGGAGCGACCTTGGTCTGCGCCGTGGTGATCTGCGCGCCGCCCTGGAAGTAGTACTTCACGCCATCCATGATGTCGACCGTGATCGTGCCGCGGTCGTCGCCGGTTGCGTTGCAGACCGCCGACTTGGCCGACGCGGACGGGTCGAACTGACCGAGCGTGCACAGGTCCTTCGGAAAGTCGACCGTGAGCGGGAAGACCTCGTGGCCGGGCTTGATCGAGATGGTCGGGTCGACGGCCTCCGCGAACACGAAGTAGTCGCCCGCCGGGTAGGCGTACTTCACATTGCCCACGGTGGTGTCGTCACCGACGGCGACCTTGTCGCTGCCGTCCGCCTTCGTGCCGATGAACCACTGCACACCGGCGAGGTGCACGACCGTGATCGAACCGTCGAGCGTGTTGGTCGACTGCGGGTCGCAGATCTCGGGGTCGGCGAACGGGTCGAGCGGCGTCGTGTAGACGTTGTCGCAGCCGACCGCAGCCGGCACGTTCACCGTGAAGGTGTCGATGCCGCCCTTGAGGTAGTGGCCGGCCGCAGGAACGACGGTGACCGTGTGCGCGCCGGTCTTCGACGTCGACACCGAGGCCGTCTTCACCTCGACGCCGTCGAGGAAGTACGTCATGTCGTTGTTGAGCGTGAAGAGCAGCGACCCGTCCTTCGTGCCGCCGATCACCTTGTCACAGCTCTGCGGCGTGACGACGGGGGCGACGTACTCCTCCTCCTCGCAGTCGACGACCGCGACGGTGCCGGTGAACTGCGACGGCCCCGTGTTCGTGACGCCGGGGATCGCGCGCACGTCGACCTGATACGGGCCTGCCGGGAGGTTCACCTTGTCGCCGGCGGCGTAGTCCGTGCCGCCGATGCTGTAGATGAGCCCCGGGGTCGTGGTGGGGATCGTGACGTAGGCGCTCGACGGGCCGGTGAGGATGTCGCACCGGCCGGCCGTGAGCAGCGGCTCCTCGGCCTTGTTGCAGTCGAGGTCGTCGATCTTGATCGTGAACGAGTCGGGTCCGGTGTTCGTCACTCCCGCGGCCGCGGTCACGTCGACGATGTAGGTGCCCGCCGCGACGGTCGTGGCCACACCGGGGGTGAGCACCGCGCCGCCACGGATCGTGTAGGTCAGGCCCGGGGTCGTCGTGGTCGCGGTGAGCGACGCGCCGACCGGGTCGCCGTTCGCGTCGCACTGGGCGACGGCGAGCGTCGGCTCGACGGCCTTCTCGCAGCTGAGCGCGGCGACCGTGATCGGGAACGAGGTCGCCCCGGTGTTGGTCACTCCGGCCTTCGCCGTGACGGTCACCGTGTAGGTGCCCGCCGCGAGCTCGACCTTGCCGGAGAGCGCCGCGCCGCCGTTGATGCCGGTGATGCGGTACTCGAGCCCCGGGGTCGTGCTCGGGATGGTGATGAACGCCGAGGTGAAGACGCCGCTGGTGACGTCGCACTGCGCGCCCGTGAGGGTCGGCTCGACCGACTTCTCGCAGGTGAGCGCGGGCAGGACGATCGTGAAGGACGACGGGCCGGTGTTGGTGACGCCCGCCTTCGCCGTGACGGTGACGGTGTAGGTGCCGGCCGGGAGGTTCACGGTGCCGGAGAGCGGCTGGCCGCCGTTCTGGCCGGCGATGCGGTACTCGAGGCCCGGCGTCGCGGTGGTGATCGTGATGTAGCCGGTCTGGTAGACGCCCGTGGTCGGGTGGCAGGCCGCGGCCGTGATGGTCGGTTGCACCGCCTTCTCGCACGTGACGGCCGGTACGACGATCGTGAACGACGACGCGCCGGTGTTCTGGTAGCCGGGCTTCGCGGTCACGTTCACCGTGTAGGTGCCGGCCGCGAGCTGCACGTTGCCGCTGAGGGCCGCCCCGCCGTTGACGCCGGTGATGCGGTACTCGAGACCCGGGGTCGTGCTCGGGATGGTGATGAACGCCGACGTGAGCGTGTTGTTCGTCGGGTTGCAGACCGCGAGGGTCAGCGCCGGCTTGACCGACTCGTTGCAGTCGTAGGCGCCGACGACGATCGTGAACGACGACGGACCGGTGTTCGTGTAGCCGTTGGTGGCGACGACGTTCACGGTGTGGCTGCCGACCCCCAGGTCGACCTTCTGGCCGGGGGTGAACGGCGCTCCGCCGTTCATGCTGTAGGCGAGGTTCGCCGTCGACGGGATCGTGATGAACGCGCTGACGAGCGCGCCCGACGTGGCGTTGCACTCCGCGACCGTGAGGGTGGGCTTCACGGCTTCGACGCAGTTCACGCCGTCGCCCTTCGGCTTCACCGTGATGGTCCACGTGTCCTGCGCGCCGTTGAGCGTGTAGCCGGCGGCCGGGACGGCCTTCACCGTGTACGTGCCGGGACCGGCGCCGTTGGTCGCGCCGCTCCAGGTGACGTTGGCGACCGTCGGCAGCACGAGGGTGCCGTCGACGTAGCAGGTCGGGGCGGTCGCGCTCGGAACGGTCGAGACGACGACCGTCGTCGGCGGGATCGTGGCGCACGGCTTGTACGAGATGTGGTGGATCTCGGCGCCGCTCGTGATGACCATCGACTTCGCCGCGATCTGGCCCTCGATGCCGCCGGAGGTCAGGTTGAGCTGCGCGCGGGGAGCGAGCACCGAGCCCTTGACGAACTCGGTGGTCGAGAGGTTGAGGGTCGTCGCGTTCGCGACGTTCCAGAGAACGTACTCCTCGTCGATGTTCATGAGCACCGGCGCGGCGACCGTGACCGTGTTCGATCCGGTGAGGTCGATGATGAACGGCGTGGCCGCGCTCGGCTTCACGTCGCCGAAGAACAACTTGGTGACGCCCGACAGGGTCGAGGCGTTGACGCGCAGCACGTTCGTCGTGTTGGGGACGAGGGTCACCTTCATCCCGTCGCCGCCGTTCGACTGCAGCGTCACGAGGGCGACATCGTCGTCGTCGTAGCCGGCGATCGTGGTCGCGTTGGCACGCATCGTGTCGAACGCACCGGCGAAGGTCGAGCCGAAGAGACCGGGAGCCTTCACCTGGTCGAGCGTCGCGTTGGCGGACATCCGGATGAAGCGGTCCTGCGCGGTGACGGGGTGGTAGCGGTTGCTCTCCTTGACGGAGGCGCCGGTCGTGTCGCCGACGCGCGTCGCACCGGCGTTGACCTGGAAGGCCTCTCCGCTGTTGTTGAGCGTGACCTTTCCGCCGACGAGCAACCCTGTGCTCTTGCCGTCGACGACGGGCAGCGGGGTGCCGTCGTGGTTGTTCTGCACGTGGTACTGCTGGCTGACGATGAGGTCGCCGCCGACCGCGGCGGTGCCTTCGACGTGCGCGCCGCCGTTGTTGACCGTGAGGTTGCCCTCGGTGATGATCGTGAACCACTTCGCCTGCACCATCGGGTTGAGGCAGGCGGCGGTGCACGGCGTGGTCGTGCCGGTGAACGCGGTGCCCTTCGACACGAGACGGTCGTGGTTGTTGTGCTCGGCGTCGACCTCGACGATGTACGTGTGCGCGACGCTGCCGTCGAACGAGTAGCTCTTGCCGGTGAAGTTGTCGCCGAACGTCTGGGTGTCGACGACCTTGCCGTCGATCGTCACCGTGAACTTGTTGGTCGTCCCGGAGCCGTAGTACAAGAACTTGACCTCGAGACCCGCGCACGACGCGGTGACGGTCGGGGTGTGGGCGGAGGCCGGCAGGGCCACACCGATGGTGAGGCCGACCGCGAGGATCGCGGTGGTGAGGGCGGCGACGAAACGCTTGAGCACGGGGGAGTGTCCTTGGGGGATCTCGCCGAGGGCATGCCCTGCCTCGGCTCGGACCGGCGACGCTCCGGCGGGGGCCCGGACGGGTTCGCGTCGCAGATATGTGGGGGTTGTGCGGTGTGGCGACCTGGGGCGGCGCACGAATTACGGGTTCGCGCGCCGGTCGCACGGTCGACGCTAGGCGGTCCCCCAGAATGCGGACACACCCCAGTCCGGGGGGTCCCCCTTAAAGGGGACCGGGTGTCACCCGAGGGTCAGTGCACGTATTCGAGCAGATCGAGCCCCACGACCCGCAGAGCGTCGAGCACGCGCAGCCGCGCGGCGAGACCGCTGTCGTTGAACTGCACCGACGCGGCGTACGCGACGGCACCGGCGGGGCCGCGGAGTACGCCCGCCTCCGACCGTACGCCCGTGTCGCTTCCGGTCTTGTTGACGAGCAGGACGCCGTGATCGGTTCCGCGGTGCGACAAGGGATCGAGGCCGAACGCGCTCGCGACCATCGACAGATCGGAGTTGAGCGAGAGCCAGCCGAGCACGCGGCTCGAGGTGAGCGTGTCGACGACCTCACCGCGCGCGAGGGCCGCGAACAGCCACGCGAGTTCCGCGGTCGAGCCGACTGAGAGCTGCGGGGCGTCGTCGGGCCCGCGCGAGTCGCGCACGAGGTCGAGAAGGGCCGTGCGCAGCAGGCCGAGCGCCTCGGTGCGCGAGCGGACGGCATCCAGCCCCACCTGTCGGAGCAGCACATTCGTCGCGAGGTTGTCGCTCGTGGCGCCGACGAGCGTCGCGAGGTCGGCGACGGGGAGGGAGGGAGCCTGCAGGTGCTGCCAGATGCCGCTGTCGCCGACGGAGTCCCGCGGCGTCTTGTCGAGGATCCCGTAGCCGGAGAAGTCGCGTTCGGTGAGACGCGCCGACACCTCGACGAGCAGCAGGATCTTGCCGATGCTCGCCGTGGGCAGCACGATGCGCTCATCGATCGCGACGAGCGTGCGCCCGGTATCGAGGTCGGTCACCGAGGCCGAGACCTGCGCTCCGTCGTAGGCGAGGTCGCCGAGCGCCGTGAAGGTCGCAGAGAAGTCCTCGGTCGCATGCGGCGACCGGTGCCGGGGCGCCCGGACGGTGCGCACGCGGTCGCGGCGCGGGGTCCCAGCCTGCACGTCTACCAAGGCGTCCTCAAACGAGAGCGGCGGTGTTGCTTCGGGTGTGGCACTTCGGGGTGGATCACCAGATCGTGACGCGATCCTCCGGATCGAGCCACAGGGCGTCGCGCTCGGTCACGCCGAACGTGTCATAGAACACGTCGATGTTACGGACGATCTGGTTGCATCGGAACTCCGCGGGCGAATGCGGGTCGATCGACAGCAGCCGCAGAGCCTCCTCGTCGCGCAGCTTCGTGCGCCACGCCTGCGCCCAGCCGAGGAAGAACCGCTCCGCCGCGGTGAGCCCGTCGATCACCGGCGGCTCGGACCCGTCGAGCGAGAGCAGGTACGCGTCCCACGCGATCGAGAGCCCGCCGAGGTCGCCGATGTTCTCGCCGATCGTGAGCGCGCCGTTGACGTGGTGACCGGGCAGCTGGCGCGGTTCGAGCGCGTCGTACTGGGCGATCAGGGATGCCGTGCGCGCCTCGAACGCGGCCCGGTCGTCGTCGGTCCACCAATTGGTGAGCTTCCCGTCGCCGTCGTACTGCGACCCCTGATCGTCGAAGCCGTGCCCGATCTCGTGCCCGATGACCGCGCCGATCGCGCCGTAGTTGGCGGCGGCATCCCGGCCCTCGTCGAAGAACGGCAGCTGCAGGATGGCGGCGGGGAAGACGATCTCGTTGAACCCGGGGTTGTAGTAGGCGTTGATCGTCTGGGGGGTCATGAACCACTCGTCGCGGTCGATCGGCTTGCCGATCTTGCCGAGCTCGCGCTGGAACTCGAACTCGGCGACGGCGCGCACGTTGGCGATGAGGTCGGTCGCGTCGATCTCGAGCGTCGAATAGTCGCGCCACTTGACCGGGTAGCCGATCTTGGGGGTGAACTTGGAGAGCTTGTCGAGCGCCTTGGCCCGCGTCTCGTCGGTCATCCACTCGAGGTCGGTGATCGAGCGGCGGTAGGCCTCGACGAGGTTCGCGACGAGGTCGTCCATCGCGACCTTCGCGCCGCCCGGGAAGTGCCGCTCGACGTAGACGCGGCCGATGGCCTCGCCGAGCGCGCCCTCGGTGACGGCGACGCCGCGCTTCCAGCGCGCCCGCAGCTCCGGGGTGCCCGTGAGCTTGCTGCCGTAGAAGTCGAAGTTCGCCGCGACGACCTCGGCGTGCAGGTACGGCGACGACGAGCGGATGACCTGCCAGCGCAGCCAGTCGCGCCACGCGTCGAGCCGGTCGTCGGTGAGCAGGGGCGCGAGACCCTCGAGGAAGGACGGCTGCCGCACGACGACCTCGGCGAACGAGCTCGCGGGCACGTCGAGCGCGTCGAGCCAGCCGTTCAGCAGGGCGGCGCGGTCGCCCGCGAGGGCCGCGGCGGCATCCCAGGTCATCGGGTTGTAGGTGGCGACCGAGTCGCGGCAGCGCACCTTGTCCCAGTGCTGCGCCGCGATCTCGGTCTCGAGGTCGAACACGCGCCGGGCGGCCGCGGCGGCGTCGGGGATGCCCGCCATGCCGAGCATGCGCTCGAGGTGCGCGAGGTAGGCGGCGCGGATGTCGGCGAACGTGTCCTCGCGGAAGTACGACTCGTCGGGCAGCCCGATGCCGCCCTGCTCGAGGAAGACGAGGTAGCGCTCAGGGTCGCCCGGGTCGTTGTCGACGAAGGCCTGCACGAAGCCGCCGACGCCGGCCCGTTCGAGGCGTCCGAGGGCGGCGACGAACGACGGGATGTCGGTGGGAGCCGCGGCGGTCTCGAGGTCGGATGCGATCGCCGACCAGCCGAGCTGCTCGATGCGGGTCTCATCCATGAAGGAGGCGTAGAGGTCGCCGAACTTGCGCTGCTCGGTGCCCGGCTCGGCGGTCGTCGCCTCCTCGATGATCGCGTGGACGGCCTTCTCGGCCTCCTCCGCGAGCATGTAGAACGAGCCGTAGCGCGCCTTGTCGCTCGGGATCTCGGTGCGGTCGATCCACGAGCCGTTCGCGTGCCGGAAGAGGTCGTCCTGCGGACGCACCCCGGCATCCAGCTCGTCGATCTCGATTCCACTGGGCAGCTGCGCGTCGGTCACGGCAGCCAGCCTACGAGGGGACGGGCCCGGTCGTCGTGCCGATACGCAGCTCGCAGCGCAGGAGAACGGGTTCGGGCTGCTCCCCCGCGAGCGCGGCGAACACGGCGGCTGCCGCGGCCGCGCCCTTCTCCACCGCAGGCTGCACGAGAGTCGTGAGCACGTGCGGTGCGGCCTCGTCGAGCCGCACCCCGTCGAAGCCCAGGATGCTGACATCCCGCGGCACGTCGAGGCCGAGCTCTTCGGCGGCGCGCAGCACCCCGAGGGCGAGCAGGTCGCTCTGCGCGACGATCGCCGTCGGACGCTTACCGGCCGGGACGTCGAGCAGGCGCAGGCCGGCGACGTGACCGTCGTCGACCGAGCTGCCCGGCGCGGAGAAGCCCGGCGCGGCGGGGAACACGTCGCGGAGCCCGGCGAGCCGCTCGCGCGCGGTGTGGCCGGTCGCGGTGCGCTCCCGCTCGGGAGTCAACGGCTCGGCGGCGCGCGCGACATCGAGGGCGAGCGTCACGACCGCCACGTCGCGATGTCCGAGGTCGCGCAGATGCTCGGCGGCGCGGCGGGTCGCGTCGCGGTTGTCGAGGTCGACGACGTGCACCCCGTCGAGGGCGTCGGCCTCGACGGCGACGATCGGGATGCGGCGGCGTCGCAGCGTTTCGACGGAGGAGCTCAGGTCGAGGCTGCAGCCGAGCAGGATGGCGGCGTCCATCGGCGACGACGCGAGATCGACGTCGCCGTCGGCGGCACGCGGGATGACGAGCAGCCCGGCGCTCGCGTCGCCGAAGGCGTGCGCGACGCCGTCGAGGAAGGCGAGGTTCATCGGATCGCGGAAGGCGTCGGTGAGACGGTCTTCGGTGACGACGGCGATGACGCCCGACTTGCCGCGGCGCAGCGACCGCGCGGTGGGATCGGGACCGCCGTACTCGAGCTCGGCGGCGGCTTCGAGTACCCGTGCCCGGGTGGCCGCTGCGACGGGCCCGGCGCCGCTGTAGACGAGCGAGGCGGTCGAGACCGACACGCCCGCGCGGGCCGCGACCGCGGCGAGCGTCGGCCGCGGGGTCGCACTCGCCTCGGGCTCCATGGGGTGCTAGCGTACTCGAAACGATTCGATCGAAACGATTCGATCACTGCCAGTACCGCTCGGAGCATCCATGTCCGCCACCGCCGCCACCGCCACGGTCCGCCGCGCCATGTTCGGCGTCTTCCTCACCTTCGCCGTGAACGGCATCGTGATCGGCGGCTGGATCTCACGGCTCCCCGCCATCCGCGACGCACTCGGCCTCGACACCTCCCAGGTGGGCGTCTTCCTCGCGGGGATGGCACTCGGCGCCGTGCTCGGTCTGCTCACCGCCGCCGCAGTCGTGCACCGTCTGGGCGCTCGGCGCACCATCCTCGCGGCGCTCGCGCTCGGCGCCCTCGGACTCGTCGTGCTCGCGGTCGGCGTCTCGGTCGTGGCCTCGTTCCCGATCGCCCTCGCCGGCGGTGCGATCTTCGGCGTCGCCTGGTCGGTGTGCGACGTCGCGATGAACGTCGAGGGCACCGCCGTCGAGCGGGCCATGGGCCGCACCCTCATGCCGTGGTTCCACGCCGCGTGGAGCCTCGGCTCGGTCGCGGGAGCCGGCACCGGCGCCATCGCGGCGTTCCTCGGGATCGTGCCCGGCATCCACATCGCGATCCTCGTCGGCGTCGTCGTGCTCACCGCGGTGCTGCTCCCCCGCCTGCTGCCGCACGAGCTCGAAGACCCGGACGCGATCGCCGTGGAGGGCCCCACCGGGTTCCGCGCGCAGCTCGCCGCCTGGCGCGACCCGCGCATCCTGCTGCTCGGCGTGCTCGTGCTCGGCATGGCCTTCGCGGAAGGCTCCGCCAACGACTGGCTCGCCCTCGCCATGAAGGACGACCGCGGTTTCGACGACGGGCAGGCCGCGCTGCTGTTCGGCGTCTTCACCGCCGCGATGACCATCGGGCGCATCGCCGGGGTGCCGCTCCTCGACCGCTTCGGGCGGGTGCCCGTGCTGCGCGCCGCCGTCGCGATGGCCGCCGTCGGGCTCGGCGTCGTCATCCTCGTCGAGTACACGCCCGTCATGATCGCCGGCATCGTCGTCTGGGGACTCGGCGCGTCGCTCGGCTTCCCGGTCGGGATGTCGGCCGCCGGAGAC
This sequence comes from Pseudolysinimonas sp., assembly GCF_057350545.1. Lineage (NCBI taxonomy): Bacteria > Bacillati > Actinomycetota > Actinomycetes > Micrococcales > Microbacteriaceae > Pseudolysinimonas > Pseudolysinimonas sp. The sequence goes on from NZ_JBMRCP010000111.1 coordinate 32,669, forward strand.
GACCCGAACGGTGCCGCCGCCCGTGTGAGCGCCGTCGCGACGATCGCCTACTGCGCATTCCTCGTCGGCCCGCCCGTGCTCGGCCTCGTCGGGCACCAGGTCGGCATCCTCAACTCGCTGTGGATCGTGTTCGCCCTCATCGTGCTCGCGGCGGTCGGCATCCCGGCGGCGCGGGAGCGCCAACAGTCGCGCTTGGATGGAGCCGACCGCGCTCGGACGGACAACCAGGCGGGTCCGACCGCGCTCTGATCCAGCCGAGCGGCTCCCCGTAGGCTGGACGGGTGCGTCTCGTCGTTGCCCGCTGCTCCGTCGACTACGCCGGACGGCTCTCGGCGCACCTCCCCCTCGCGACGCGGCTGCTCGTGCTCAAGGGCGACGGCAGCGTGCTCGTGCACTCCGACTCGCTGTCGTACAAGCCGCTCAACTGGATGAGCCCGCCCTGCACGTTCAGCGTCGAGGAGGTCGACGAGGAGCGGGCCGCGGCCGGCGTCGTCGCGCTGTGGCGGGTGTCGCAGGCGAAGACCGCCGACATCCTCGTCATCTCGATTCACGAGATCCTGCACGACTCCACGCACGACCTCGGCGTCGACCCGGGCCTGCAGAAGGACGGCGTCGAGGCCGACCTGCAGAAGCTGCTCGCGGAGCAGATCGAGTTGCTCGGCGAAGGCTACGAGCTCGTGCGGCGCGAATACATGACGGCGATCGGACCCGTCGACATCCTCGCCCGCGATCCTGAAGGCGCCCACGTCGCCGTCGAGATCAAGCGCCGCGGCGGCATCGACGGCGTCGAGCAGCTCACGCGGTACCTCGAGCTCATGAACCGCGACCCGCACCTCGCGCCCGTCGCGGGTGTCTTCGCGGCGCAGGCCATCGCCCCACAGGCGCTGACGCTCGCGGCCGACCGCGGCATCCGCACCCTGCTGCTCGACTACGACGCCATGCGCGGGCTCGAGACCGGGCACGCGAGACTGGTCTGATGGACGCCGACCGGCAACGCCCCGAACGGCCCTGCTCCGCCGTGCTGTGCGACCTCGACGGCACCATCGTCGACTCGGCGCCGGGCATCACGTCGTCGCTCGCCTACACCTTCGCAGCGATGGGGCTCGCCGTGCCGTCGCCCGCGCGGCTGCTCGAATGGGTCGGGCCGCCGATCATGGACTCGTTCCGCGACCTCGCCGGATTCGACCCGCTCACGTCGGCACGTGCCCTCGCGATCTACCGCGAGCACTACGTGCAGACGGGCGTGTTCGACGCCGAGCTCTACCCCGGGGTGCCCGACGTGCTGCGGGCGATCCACGACGCCGGCATCCCCCTCTCGCTCGCGACGTCGAAGCCCGAGTCGACGGCGACGCTCATCCTCGAGCACTACGACCTCGCGCAGTACTTCGACGAGCTCACCGGCGCGAGCGAAGACGAGGTGCGCAGCGCGAAGGCGGATGTCGTGGCCGAGGCCCTGCGCCGGCTGCGGCTGCGCGGCGACGACCTCTCGCGTCCCGTCATGGTCGGCGACCGG